>CAUVFI010000193.1:0-2934 GCA_963551055.1 uncultured Campylobacter sp.
ACGCTCTAGCTAAGCTAAACACCGAACAATACGCCGCCGCAACCGCTCCTGCGGGACACAATCTGATAATCGCAAGCGCAGGCACGGGTAAAACCAGCACCATCGTCGCGCGCATCGCTCATCTGCTAAATCTTGGCACGAGCCCTAGAAAAATTTTGCTTCTTACTTTTACGAATAAGGCCGCAAGCGAGATGATAGCGAGGTTGCAGCGGCATTTTGATAAAAAGATCACCTCCGCAATCGTCGCGGGCACCTTCCACGCCGTATCCTACGCCCTACTTCGCGAGCTGGGCAAAGGCGTGATCCTAAAGCAGCCCGCCGAGCTAAAAACCCTGCTAAAAAGCCTCGTAGAAAGGCGAAAATTTTATCACGTAAGCGACGCGCGCCCCTACGGCGGGGCGTATCTGTACGACGTGTACTCGCTGTATCAAAACAAGGAGATGAGCGCGGATTTTGCGACGTGGTTTAGCAAAAACTACGAGGATCAGGCGGAATTTGCCGAAATTTACGCAGATATTTTGCGCGAGTTTGAAGAGGAAAAGGCAAAATTTAACTACGCCGATTTCAACGACGTATTGCTAAAGATGCGCCATGAGCTGCAAAAGGGCGCGCCGCTGCGGTTTGATGAAATTTTAGTGGACGAGTATCAGGACACGAACTCGCTGCAAGGAAGCCTCATCGATGCCTTTGCGACGAAAAGCCTTTTTTGCGTCGGCGATTTTGATCAGAGCATTTATGCTTTCAACGGCGCAAACATCGACATCATCGGCAGCTTCGGCAAGCGCTTTGCGGACGCTAAAATTTACGCGCTAAATATCAACTATCGCTCAAGCTCGGCGATTTTGGCGCTTGCAAACCGCGTCATCGCGAACAATCCGCGCCTTTACGAAAAGAAGCTGATCGTGGGCCGCGAGGGAAAATTTAGCGCGCCTAAGCTGCATGTTTACGACGATACGGCGGCGCAATACGCCCACGTAGCCGCGCAGATCGCGCAAAGCACCACCCCACGCGAAAAGATCGCCGTCATCTTTCGCAATAATTCCAGCGCCGACGGCGTCGAGGTCGCGCTTAAGGAGCTCGGTATCGGCGCGAAGCGAAAAGGCGGCGTGAGCTTTTTTGAAAGCCGCGAAATCAAGGCCTTTACGGACATCTTTGCGATGATAATAAATCCAAAAGATATGATGGCATTTATGAGCACGTGCGAATACGCAAGAGGCGTCGGCAGCGCGCTAAGCAAGGAGCTTTTCGACGCGCTGATCGCGCTTGGACACGGAAACATTCACGCAGGTCTTTTGCGCCCGGATGAGAGCGTTAAAATTTTTGAAAAAAAGAGGAAAAACTATCAGCTCGGGCTTTTTGACGATGTGGATATCATCGGCTCGGTATCGCGCTTTGAAGCTTTGGAATTTGACGAGTTTTTTCGCTCGCACCCGGTTCTAAAACACAATAAAATTACCGAGGGCGGCGCCGTATTTTTGCACGAAATTTATAAAATTTTTAAAAAAAGCGGCTCGGCTGCAAGGTCCGCTACGCTGATCTCACATATCAAAGACTCGCGCCTTTTTGCGCTTGTGGCGGATTTCATCGCGACGAAACGCGCGACGCTGAAAAACGGCAAGATAGACGAGGATCGCAAAAAGGACGAGACCGCGCGCATCTACGATAAATGCGGCATTTTAGAGCAGATCGCGGGCAAATACGCGGATCCGCAGAGCTTTTATAACTTCATAACTCTGGGCGCAAAGGAGATGAGCGAGGGCGAGGGGGTGAATCTGCTCAGCGTACACGCAAGTAAGGGGCTTGAGTTTTGCAGCGTCTATCTCATCGATCTGGCGCAAAACCGCTTCCCGAACCTCAAGCTAATGGCGATGGGCAGCAGCCTGGAGGAGGAGCGGCGACTCTTTTACGTGGCGGTCACCAGAGCGCGCGACGAGCTGGTGCTAAGCTATGCGAAATTTGATAAGATCAGAAAGATTAATTATGAGCCTAGCTGCTTTTTAAGGGAAGCGGGGCTGGTGAAGTAGGCAAATTTTGCTCGTTAAATTTGAAAATTTCATTTTAGCGCGGGCGGATCGCTTGAGTAAGAATTTTACTCCTCGCATACGTCTGACGCGCCGCTGCCCCGGCTTCTTTATCGGATCGTTAGGGCAAGAATTTCGCCGCGCGATTTTTGTAAATTTTGCGATTTGTAAATTTTTACGGCACGGACACTGCCGCGATATTTTGCAGCTCGCTAAATTTCGCAGGCGGTAGCGGGGTTTGAAGCTACGATTGAGAGGCGTGGTTGCCTGGGACTTTTTTGCGAGCTGCGCGCGGGTTACGCTACAGCGCGATCAGGGGGCGGTTTGGAAGCGGTGATCTTTGCGGTACGGGCGGTTGCAAAATTTTACGCCGCAAATGCGGCAAAATTTTAAAATTTCACTCTCGTTCTGTTACAGGGTTTTAACGCGGCGAATTCCCCGCAAAATCTTGCGCAGACAGAATTCTACGGCAAAATTCGGCGATAGTGAAATTTCACCGCCCTATTTCATCTTTCTCTTACTTTGAAATTTACGTGTTTTATACATCGCGGAGCTAAAATTTTATTTGATAAATTCCAAAAATACCGCAAATTTCACGACTAGTTAAAATTTTAAAGCGCATCAAATTTACGGCGCTGCGAAATTTAAAATTTCACTACGTATTGCGCACGCTGTAAAAAATACGCGCCCTGCCAAATTTGCCGCAGCGCGAAATTCCAAGCCGCGGCAACCCGCATATTTGATAAATAGATTTCGCAGCACAAATTACATGCTGGCAAATTTAATTTATCGCCGCATAAAATACTGTCGCGCAAATTTCACATCGTATTAAACACCCTATCTCCCGCGTCTCCGAGGCCCGGCACGATATATTTTTGCTCGTTTAATCTCTCGTCGATCGCCGCGGTAAAAA
>CAUVFI010000194.1:0-2914 GCA_963551055.1 uncultured Campylobacter sp.
ATGTTCGGCGATGCGCGCACGAGCGAGCTGATGCAAAGCCTGGCGCGAGATAAATTTTATCAGCTTAGCGCGAGCGAGCTTGCGAAGCTACAGGAGGTCTTCGAGGCGGATTTTTGCGACGATACGCAGTGCGCTAAGTTTATTAAGCAAGAGAGCAGCCGCGGCGTGCTGATCGACCCGCACACGGCGACCTGCTTCAAGCTACTTGACAAAAGCCGCCTAAATCTCGTCATCTCGACCGCGAAGTGGATTAAATTTACGCCGTCGATGATCGGCGCGATCAAAGGCAGGGCTTGCGAGGACGAAAGGGCCGATATGATCGCGCTTTCGAAGGAATTTCGTAGCGACATTCCGCCGCAGATCTCGCGCCTTTTTAGCGCGCCGCAGGTGCATTCTAGCGTCGTGGAACAAAGCGAGATCAAAAATGCCATAATGGAGTGGATCAAAAAATGATAGTAATCCCCGCGCGCCTTGCTTCAACGCGCTTTAAAAATAAAATTTTATGTGAGTTTGACGGCGTACCGATGTTTATCAAAACGGCTCAAAATGCCGCCAAAGCAGACCGCGTGCTAATCGCCGTGGATGAGCCGCAAATTTTAAAGATCGCGCAAGATTACGGCTTTGACGCCGTTCTCACCGCGCGCGAGCATCAAAGCGGTACCGATCGCATCGCTGAAGCGGTCGCAAACGCAGCGCTTGCGGAGGATGAGATCATCATCAATATCCAAGCCGACGAGCCCTTTTTTGAGAGCGAAAATTTGATTAAATTTAAAGATTTCGCCCACGCCATGATCACGCAAAAGGGCGCATTTATGGCGAGCTGCTACAAATACATAAGCCCTCAGGCGGCGGAGGATCCGAATTTAGTCAAGCTAGTGCTCGACAACGCGGGCTTTGCGATCTATTTTTCGCGCTCGCTCATCCCCTATCCACGCGCGGCATGCGAGTGCTACCTCGGACACATCGGCATCTACGCATACAGCGTGCGAAATTTAAAGCGGTTTTGCGCCCTGCCCGCCTCAGCGCTGGAAGATACCGAAAAACTCGAGCAGCTTCGCGCCATAAGCGCGGGCGAGAAGATCGCGATGCTTGGGATCGAAACCGAAAGCATCGGTATCGACACGCCTGCTGATTACGAGCGCGCGCTAAAGGAGTTCGGAAATGGAATTTAAAATTTACTCACTATGCGGCGCAGCGTTTGGGGCACATAGACCCTCCGCGGAGCGTAAAATTTTAATGCAACGTAAAATTGTAGCGGCGCGCGGAATTTTAAAATTTAAAGATGCGAGCGCAAGATGAACTACGATGAATACAGATCCGCAGTAGATACGCTAAATGCGTGGGCGCGGGCATATTACACCGACGATAAGCCAATCGCAAGCGACGAGGAGTACGACGAGCTTTATTCGCAAGCGGAGAAATTCGAGGAGCAAAACCCCGCGCTCGCGCTGCCCTACTCGCCTACACGGCGCATCGGAGGGGCGATCAGCGAGGGCTTTTCCAAGCTCGCTCACGGCGCGCAGATGTGGTCGATGGAGGATATTTTCGACGACGCGGACCTTTTGGCGTGGCTAGCTCGCGGCGAAAAGAGCGGCGCGCAGTTTTACGTCGAGCCGAAATTTGACGGCGCGAGCTTAAATTTGACCTACGAAGGCGGCGTGCTGATAAGCGCGGCGACGCGCGGCGACGGGCTTATAGGCGAGGACGTGACGCAAAACGCAAGAGCGATCAAATCGGTGCCGCTTCAGATCCCCTACGCGCAAAGGATCGAGATCCGCGGCGAGACGCTGATCGCAAAGAGCGATTTTGACGCGCTAAACGACGAGCGCGCCGCAAACGGCGAGAGCCTGTTTTCAAACCCGCGCAACGCCGCCGCGGGAAGCCTGCGCCAGCTAGATAGCGCGATCGTAGCGAAGCGGAAGCTAAAATTTATCCCATGGGGGGTGGGCGAGCATTCGTTAAACTTTGCGCTGCACTCGCAGATAATGGAGTTCGTGCGTAGCCTAGGTTTCTTACGCGACGAGTTTTGCCGCATCTGCAAGAGCGCGAACGAGATTAGGAGCGCGTACGAGGCGCTGCACATGCTGCGCGCGAGCAAAGATTTGATGCTTGACGGCATGGTAATTCGCGTAAACGAGCTTTCAAAGTGCGCACAGATGGGCTATACGGTGAAATTTCCGCGCTTTATGGTCGCGTATAAATTTCCCGCGGTCGAAAAGGTAACGCGGCTGCGCGAGATCAATCTACAGGTCGGCCGCACCGGCGCGGTCACCCCCGTAGCCGTCGTAGATAGCGTAAATATCGACGGCGCGAACGTTTCAAACGCGACGCTTCATAATTTCGACGAGATCGCGCGGCTGGGGCTGATGAAAAACGACTTCGTGGGCATCATCCGCAGCGGCGACGTGATCCCAAAGATCACGAGCGTTTACAAACAGCGCAGAGACGGCACGCAGAGCGAAATTTCGCGCCCGAGTCGCTGCCCCGTCTGCGGCGAGAGGCTGCTTGACGAAGGTGCGCTCATCAAGTGCCAAAACCTCGATTGTAAGGCGCGCGTGATAGGCTCGCTGATCTATTTCTGCTCCAAAAAATGCATGAATATCGAAGGGCTAAGCGATGCGACGATCACGCAGCTTTTTGAAAGCGGCAAAATTTCAAAGATCGGCGATATTTACGCACTCGGCGCACAGGATTTGGCTGGACTTGAGGGCTTCGCGGATAAAAAAATTTCAAACCTTTTGGGCGCGATAAATGCAAGCAAAAATGCGCCGCTTGAGCGCTTCATCGCTTCTTTAGGGATCGAACACATCGGCGAGGTGGCCGCGCGCAAGATCGCCGCGGCGTTCGGGCGGGGTTGGTTGGATGCGAGCGAGGATGAAATTTTGCGCCTGGAGGGCTTTGGAGAGGCGATGGC
>CAUVFI010000195.1:0-2910 GCA_963551055.1 uncultured Campylobacter sp.
CTCGCTTTTTTTGCATCTCTCCGCACCCATCTTCGACTTTTTCCCGCGCGCGCCCCGCGTTTAAATTCTGTCGCTTCTCTCGCTCAATCCGTAGCGGCTATGAGCGGACATGCGCCCAGACGCCGAATTTTCGCGTGTTTTTTACGCACCGTTGTGCGCGGATACTTTCAAAATTTTACGCAGAATTCCAAGACTGCCTGCACCTACATTCGCGCCGCGGTCATAAACGCTCGTTTAAGGGCACAAACGAAGTATTTGCGCGACACGGCGCAGGAAATGAAATTTAGACGGCGTTTATCGAAGCGTGTCTTCGCCGCTGCGGTGCGCTACAAAATTTTAAAATGGTAAGAGCCGCGATTAAATTTACCTGCGGGAGCGCGCTATAACGCGCCGATCTGCGCGCTGTATAAATTTTAAAATCGCCTCTAAATTTAAAATTTTATCCGCAGTTAATACTCTCTGCAAAGCTCTAAATTTTCCACGCGCAGCGGTCTTTCGCCCTCGAAAATCACCCCGATGCCGAAAGGATCGCAGATATCAAGCGCGCCGGGCCCCATCAGCCACTGTGTATCGCGCGCGTAAAACGTGCATTGCGGAAGCTCAAACGGCAGATCGCAAACGGGCACGTCAAGCAGCCTAAGCTCATCCTCGCTCAAACGATACTCGCGTCTAAGCTCGTCTCGCAGGAAAGTAGAGCGTCTTTTACGTACCGATCGATGTCTCAGGCGTCGCTGCGCGAGCAAGACCCCTCATCGTCCACATCCGCCGTATCTGCAGACACGAGGCAAAACGGCACCTCGCTAAAGCTTTCGCTTTTTAGCTCCGCGTACCAAATAAAGCCCTCGTCCGTCGCGACTTTTTCAAGCTCGTCAAATTTCCAAGCCATTTTTTGCATTTTATTTCCGCCTCATATTTTCGCTCATCTTTTAAAATTTTAATGCCGCGCCCATTTTTGCGCGCCGTGTTTAATCCGCACCGAAATAGAATCCCGCTCGCTTCTTAAGCGGACGAGCAATGATAACGAAGTAGATTGCTTTTAAATTTTAAAATTTTAATGCAAGCCGCTTTAAAATTTAAAATTTCAAAAGACCTGCCACTGTCTGCCGTGAGCGGCGATGAAATTTTAACGCCGCGTCTTACGGCGAAATTTTAAAATTTTAGCTCGCCGTAAGGGCGACCGCGCCGTAAAATTTAAAAGCGAAATTCCGCGCCGAAATTTTAATTCAAAATTCCACGTCCGCAAGCGTAAAATTTAGAGCTAAATTCCATTGCGACGCCGTAAAATTTTACTCGCTAAGTTTTACGAATTTTGCGCGCTTTTAAATCCGCAAATTTAATACGCCTTTACGAGCCGTAAATTTTTTAGATATATGACGCCGTCAAAAACGCCGCCTCCATTCGGCGCGGGCCAAGAAATGGCGATTCTTTTCGGCTCCCTGTCATATTCGGGCGAGCAACGATTCTTGGAGCAGTCTATTTTAAACACTTCTTTATCGTTGCTATCAAAATCCGTCTGGGCAGAATTTTTAGGAATTTCCAGCGTGTGGATTATACGATACGGCTCGCCCTCTTTTGTGCGGGCGGACGTTATTTTTATTAGCGTGTCTCCGCCCTCGTCCGAAGTCCTATAAACCCCGTCTTGCCCCAAGCCCGCCAGCTCAAATTTTTTCTCCTTGCTATAAAATGCCGAGATTATGGAGCAGCCGCCAAAAAGCAAAGCCGCCGCAAATAACGCAAACGCTCTCATCTTTCCTCCTTAAGCGGGTTAAATTTAGTTTTTAAAACTATGAATGGGCGCGGGGATCTGGCCGCCGCGGGCGATGAAGTCCGCCGATGAGTTTTTATTTACGCTCATCACCGGCGCACTGCCGAGTAACCCGCCAAACTCCAGTGTGTCGCCCTCTTTGCCTTTTGGGATGATGCGCACGGCGGTCGTTTTTTGATTTATCACGCCGATCGCGGCCTCGTCGGCTATGATCGCGGCGATCGTCTGCTCGGGCGTATCCTGCGGGATCGCGATCATATCGAGCCCCACCGAGCAGATCGCGGTCATCGCTTCGAGCTTTTCTAAATTTAGCGAGCCTGCGCGCACCGCGGCTATCATGCCCTCATCTTCGGAGACGGGGATAAACGCACCGCTAAGCCCGCCTACTTGGTTGCACGCCATCACACCGCCCTTTTTGACTGCGTCGTTTAGTAGCGCAAGCGCGGCCGTCGTGCCGTGCGTACCGACGCGCTCCAGCCCCATCTCCTCAAGCACGCGCGCTACCGAATCGCCCACGGCGGGGGTCGGAGCTAGCGAGAGATCGACGATGCCAAATTTCACGCCCAGCCGCTCGGACGCCATTTGACCGACGAGCTGTCCGATGCGCGTGATCTTAAACGCCGTCTTTTTTACGGTCTCGGCGACCACGTCAAAGCTTTGACCGCGTACCTTCTCAAGCGCTCGTTTAACGACGCCGGGGCCCGATACGCCCACGTTTATGACGACCTCGGCCTCGCCCACGCCGTGAAATGCACCCGCCATAAACGGATTATCCTCGACGGCGTTAGCAAACACGACGAGTTTGGCGGCGCCAAGATCGGAAAGCCGCGCCGTTTCTTTGATCACGCGCCCCATATCGGCGACCGCGCTCATATTTATGCCCGTCTTGGTCGAGCCGATATTTACCGACGAGCAGACCTTCTGCGTCGCGGCGAGCGCGGCAGGGATGGAGTCGATTAAAATTTTATCGCCCTTTGCGTAGCCCTTTTGCACGAGCGCTGAAAAGCCGCCGATAAAGTCGATGCCGACCTTTTTGGCCGCCTCGTCCATCGCCCTAGCAAGCGGCACGTAGCTCACGGCATCCGTCGCTGCGCCGATGATGGCGATAGGCGTTACGCAGACGCGCTTATTTACGATCGGGATGC
>CAUVFI010000196.1:0-2902 GCA_963551055.1 uncultured Campylobacter sp.
GCATAGTTTTCATTAGTACACCACCTGTGCTTTACAAACGTTTAGATCCAGCTCTGCAGGATCAAAATTTCTGCCGTCATCCCTCATACATAGTTTAAGCGCAACGGCGCCATTATCGTCCTTAAACCTAAATAAGCTCACATCCTCTGCTAGTAACGAGCTGCTAGCAGTGTTATATGAGTGCGCATCATTTGCAACAGTGCTCCATGGACGATAGTTATACCTCAATACTAGATCAAAATTCTTACTCAAATTTCCCGCATTGTCTTTCGTATAAGTTACGACATTAGCGGGGACGATCGCATAGGCACTATGAGCTATATAATACTGCTCAGAAAATTCCTGAGAGTTAGCGTTGTTTGGATTGAACGGATATTGATTGATAGTGATAGTTTCACCTTCCATACTACCGCTACCCGCATCACTAGGAGTGCCTACGGCGATTAGCACGCGGTTTCTACCGTCTGCCCGAACAGCCCTATCGTAACCGAAGCCTATGCCTACGCTAGTAGGCGAAGCATCGTTAGTAACGACCCTAAAAATAACAGCAACTTGGGTGTTAGTAGAAGGTCTATTATATGTCGTAGCCCTTAAATTCCGAACTATCCTAGCTACTTGCGGAAAATTACTACCCAAGGATACCATATTAAACGCAGCCCTAGTATCTGCGATATAGCCGGCATCTCCTTTATTTGCATCCGCTTTCCATGTGCTATCTCGGAGTTGAGACATTGACATAAAGCCGCTCCAGCCAGGATTTCTCTGATTTATATTTCTCGTCTCTACACTTTGTCCGATCCACTCCAGTATGTCGTATCTCGGATCGGTAAGATCGCTAATCGGCACAAAATCATTTACGGCAAGATCTCTGCCTATGGTAGAGCTTTTTATTCTATCCTCTAAGCGATTTGTGATCAGCATCATCGCATTTTGCGTTCTGGCTTCCAGCTGATTTACCGCACGTACATGCACGTAAGATTTATAGATCTTGGTGTATAGATCAGCGCCAAACATCGAGATGATCCCTAGCACTACGATAACAAACACAAGCTCTATAAGGGTAAAGCCTCTTTTCATCTCGCGCTCCTATTAGTTATGTAGTCTAGTGACGGTTGTCTGAACGCCGACGCCGATATTAGATAAAAATGCCTTTAAAACAACTGATTTAGCAGCACCGTCTCTCGCTACGGCGTCGTTTAGATCCGTAGCAGCAACCCTAACCATCTTGATATTGGTAACGGCGCCATTAGATGGTTGATCGCTAAGAACACCACTTATATCGGTACCGGAAGCATATTCCGCCGCGCTAAAAGGCTCTGCTACATAATCTACATCGACATTAATCCTAGTATTGAGGATAAAATCACCTCTACTGCTAGAGCCCACCAAATTACCGACTGTTATATCGGTCGTGAACTGGTCGAAATCGTCGATATCGTTATAACGACCGCCACCAAAAGAAATTCCATTTCTACCGAATTGTCTTTTTGTAGCTGGAGCTTGAGCGCTAATTCCGCGCCTACTAGCTTCATTTAAAATTCCGGGTCTAACTTCGGGAGCGCCGTCAGCGGGCGGATTTACCGTTAAAATTCTATCCATGCAGCTCGCATCGCCTCCGCAGCTAGCATCTGCTGCGTATGCGCTATCCCACTGCGCCTTAGATATACGAGACATAAAAGTTTTAGCGTTATATACAAGCTCCTCTTTGATCGCAAGGGCATTTAGCTCGGTCGTCTGCGCGACGATACGCGGGATCGCCATCGTCGTGATCGCTAAAATCACGATAGTAAAGATCAGCTCAATTAGAGTAAAACCTTTTTTCATCTTACATCCTTTCTTTAAAATTTTGAAATTACGGAAACGCAAACTTACTCTGCGTTATCGGCGCTAATTATACTATTGTTAAACTTAAATTTAGAATTTATCGCGTAAATTTTTTCGGTTTTCAAAGATTTTTAAGCCCGAACGCACAAAAATTTTAAAGAAATTCTATTTTTAAATTTGAACGCAGAATTTAAGCTTGCATTTACTCAAAGACTATAAAATTACGAGCTAAATAAATTCCAAGGATTTTTTATGACAAATCTAAGTAAAATTCTATCCGCTCTCCTATTTATCGCGTTTATCGGCGGCTGCAGTGGCAAAGGCGACGGCGAGCTTTTTAACCTAAGTCCCGAGACGTGGTATTCTAAAATTTTAGAAGATATCAACAACGCAAATATGGAGGATGCCGAGAAGCATTACACTAGCTTTTCGAGCGAGCATATCGCCTCTCCGCTGCTTGAGGAGATGACACTCATTATGGCGTGGGCTTTTGTGGAGGACGAAAACTACGAGAAAGCAAACAAATACCTAGACGAATATATCCGCCTCTACGGCACGACGCAAAAGATCGAATACGCAAGATTTCTAAAAATTAGAGCAAATTTCGACTCCTTTAGCCGCCCAAATCGTAACCAAAAGCTAATGCTAAACAGCATCGACGAAATTCGAAAATTTATAGCTGAATACCCGCAGAGCGAGTATCGTCCGCTACTTGAGACGATGCTAACAAAGCTCAGACTTGCCGAGCATCAGCTAAATATCGACATCAAAGACCTTTACCAGCGCACCGACCGCGAGAGCTCAGCCAAAATTTACGAGCAGCGCATCGAGGAATCCCCGCTAAACGGCACCGACGTCATCAAACCGCGCTCACCTTGGTATCGCGCGATCTTTGAGTAGGAGGAGCGATGCAACTGATGCAAAATACAACCTTCCCGAGCGATCTGCCTATCATCGTCGAGGACGAGCTATTTTTATATCCGTTTATGATAGCGCCCCTTTTTATCGGCGACGAGCATAACAAAAAAGCCCTCGATCTAGCCGCCAAAAACGAATCTATGATAATGGTCGTAAGCTC
>CAUVFI010000197.1:0-2890 GCA_963551055.1 uncultured Campylobacter sp.
CCATATGAGTATATTTAAGCAAATTTTACCCTATTTAAACGCCAGCATCATCACGATTGATATAAGTTTTATTTTTATAAATTCGTCAAACAAGTTTTTGGATTTATACTTATCCGATTTGCCTAAGATTACGTTTAGCTCCTTGCCTTGTAATAGTTGAGCTAGAAGGGCGTTGGCATCCTTGCGTGCTTCTGCTACGGAGTAGATACCCGGGCGAAATTCGCTAAGCGTCTTAGTAGTAAGTATCTTTGCCATCTTTTCTAAGTCTGATTTTAAAGGTCTTTAGCCCTTTGGGAGAGACATACATAAAGCTCTTTCGGATTACCTATAACTTTAAAATGCATTCGATCTTTAAAATTCTAAACCCCTAATATCTTTATCGGTTAAATTTGCACTTGATACGTTAGCCATTGAATGCTCCTTATTAATATTAATGGTAGCGTGAGCTTATAATGCGAAAAAGCCCCTAATAAGATCCTTATTTTTTTCAGAAATAGTTATATTACAAACAAAAATAACAAGAAAGAAAAGTAATCTAAATATGAAGTAAGCACCTATATATCGGAATTAAATGAAAGTAAAAAGAAAAGACTTAATGGTGGTTAGAGGCAGAATCGAACTGCCGACACGCAGATTTTCAGTCTGCTGCTCTACCGACTGAGCTATCCAACCACCGAAAAAGAAAAGTAATTTTAGCCATGCAATACTTAAATCTCGGTTAAAATCCTCGATTCTCGCTAGATTTTTGCACGTTACGCTCGAAAACGGCCAAATTTACTTAGCTAAAATTTCTTAAATTTCAGTAGCGAAAAATATTGCTTATGCAGCAATTTGCAATAATCAAAAAGGGCTATCGATCTAAAAAGCAAAGAGATATAAAATTTTACTATTTAGCCGACTTTGCAAATTATACGCTTGTTTTTAGGCTGTGCAAAGTAGATAAATTTGCGCCAAAGGATCGCGGCATCGTTTTAAATTTGCGTGCATAACAGGCGATAGCTACGATTGGTTAAATTTAGCATCGAAAATTGGCTTTAATTTGGACTTGGCGAAGCATCTTTATAAACATCGCGCTCGGGCTAATAGTGTGACATAGGGATGTTTGCTTCGGAATTGAATTTATTTAGATATCCACGCAACAGAAGTGTTAAAATTTTAAAATACGATTGCAAATTGTATTAATAAAGGTCGTCTAAACTTGATATGCTTATCTATCCGAGTTGTGCGACTTGTTTTTTAAATAGCTCGCCGCGTTGCGCGTAGCTTTTAAATTGATCCAAACTGGCACATGCAGGGCTTAACAGCGCTATTTCGCTCGCAGAATTTATGGAATTTTTAAAATTTTCGAAATTTTTAGAATTCTGCGAATTCCGAGTTTCACCGTCGTTTGCGCGGCGTTTCGGCGAAGAGGCGTTGTCGCTTGCGACAGATGAGTGGTCGCCTTTTTGTAGCGTATTTTCGCCGATCTTTGCATTTTTTTTCGCCTTGCCGCCGTTGTATCCGCTATTCGCGCTTAAATTTTGTACTTTCAATTCGTCTGCGTCGCTTTTTTCAAAATCCGCGTCTCGGTACCGCTTCGAAATTTCGCTCACCGCCGTTTGTAAAATTTCGCAGCGCACGCAAGGAAGTTTGTATTCGTCGCATAAAAGCACGATTTTATCGGTATTTGAGCCGATTGCGTAAATTCGCAGATCGTATTTTTTAAACTCCGCAAAAAGCGGGTGCAGATCCACGCCTTTATCGTCGCCGCCGAGGATTAGATGTATTTTGCGTCCTGCGTAACGCTTTAGCGCCTGCACGCACGCATCGATGTTGGTGGCCTTCGTGTCATTGACCCAGACCCTGCCGCGCGCGTCGGTAAATTCCTCGAGCTTGTTGCCCTCGATTACGAAGTCGTTCAGTCGCGCGACGTCGCATCTGTCGAATAAAATTTTCTCCACGCACAGCGCCAAAAGCGCGTCGATCAAAAAGGGCGTGCGGAATTTTATCTCGCCTAAATCGATGCCGAATTTTTGCGCCAGATCCGCTTCGTCTTCGTAGCAGATCACGCGGGCTAGGCTATTTTGCGCGGCGGCGGAGCTTTCGTAGGCGCGCGGAATTAGCGCCACGGAGCCTTCGCGCATCGCTAGCAGGGGCGAGAGTTTGGCGCGCTCATACTCCGCGAAATCGCCGTGCCAGCTGAGATGATCGGGCGTGATCGCAAGCAGCACGTAGATGTCGGGATGCGCGTGCTTGGTGTAGTGCAGCGTAAACGAGCTCGTCTCCAGCACCCAAATTTTGGCACTTTTATCAAGCTTTGCAAGCGGAACGCCCACGTTGCCGCCCATTTGCGAGCCGTATCGCTCAAGCAGGTGCTGTATCATCTTCGTCGTCGTGGTCTTGCCGTTCGTGCCGCTGATCCAAATTTTGAGGCCTTTGTAATCGTCAAAATAATCGTATTCGCTGATTAAATTTCGTGCCTTTCGCACCAGCTCGTGATGCGGCGGAAAGCCTGGACTTGGGATTTCAAGCTCGCTTGCGGCGGGATCGAACTCGCTCGGGTTTAAAAGCGCGTTACCGAACTCGTCCAGCTTCGGCGCGCCCGAAGAAATTTCAAATTTATCGTCGTAGATCTCCCAGGAGCCGTCTTTTTGGCAGTGCTCGGCGATCGCTCTGGTCGTAAGCCCGTAGCCAAATAGCGATTTTTTCATTTTTCTCCCCTTTTGCCCCATAAAATTTGAGTTATCTCGCCCGCGCTAAGCTCAGCCGTTTCGCCGTATTTTTCGCGCGCCGTTTCGAAGTCGGGTTCAATTTGCGCTCGCATTTTATCTCAATTTTAGCGACGTCAGCGCTATAATATTTGCGATCAGCGCGATGATCCAAAAGCGGATGATGATTTTGTTTTCGACCC
>CAUVFI010000198.1:0-2877 GCA_963551055.1 uncultured Campylobacter sp.
AATTTGCTTAAAGTAGTGAACTAAAGCGAGGCGAAAATTATCCAAACCTTGGATCTATTATCTTGCTCAGTTAGAGCAGCTGTTGCGAGCGACGAGCTCTGCAAAATCTAGCGCTGCGTCGTAGTCGGGCTCAGAGGCTATGTCGCTTACGAGCTCTTTATAAACCACAACGCCTGCGGTATCTATGACGAAGATCGCTCTGGCGCTAAGACCTGCTAATACGCCGCTGGCGATGAGAGTGCCGTAGCGGAGACAAAATTCCTTATCGCGGAAATCACTTGCAACGCGTAGATTTTTGATCCCCTCAGTCGTACAAAACCTCCCCATCGCAAACGGTAAATCCATCGAAACGACGATTACTTCGGTGTTGGGAAGCGATGCAGCGCGCTCGTTGAACTTACGTGCCTCTGTCGCGCAGACGGGCGTATCTAGCGACGGCACGGCGACGATGATTTGCACGTGCTTGCCGCTAGCGATCTCGATTTCGCTTAGATCTTGAGCTACTAAGCGCACTTGCGGCGCGCGATCGCCTAGATTTATCTCTTGCCCGCTTAGCTCTACAGGCTTTCCTTGAAATGTTACTTTTGACATTTTTGTCCTTTGTTTTGAATTTGTAGCGGCGAATATACAAAAATTCCTTAAATTTCAGGTAAAATTGCTTTAAAAATCAAGGAGAGCAGATGGGCGAAGATATTTGGGGCGGCAGTAGCAATCCTGCATCGCTAGCCAGTATAAGACGTAAAAGTGGCGAAGAGAAAAAGCCCTTGGACGAGAAACCACAGGCGCAACCTGAGAATTTAGATTTAGCGCAAGAAGAACTTGCGGCGGATGATACTATAGAGCAAAATTCTGCGGCTCAGAATTCTATAGAGCAAAATTCCACTTCCATAAGGCAAAATTTTACTCCACAGAATTCTGCGGAGCAAAATTTAGCTTTTGCAGCTCAAGGCTTGGATGAAGAAAATTCTATTTTGCGAGATTCTGCCGCGACAGGTTCTAGCGAGCAAGATTCTAACGCTAAAAGTTTGAATTCTACCGAGAATGCCGCAAACTCGCAGAATTTTACAGAGCAGAATTCCACTTGGCAAAATTCAGCTTCCCTAAATTCCGATAGAATTAGCTCTACGCAAAGCTCAGCTAAGGTTTACGATCTAAATAAGGCCTACGTATTTTATATGTTCCTCGGGCCTTTCGGCGCGCATAGATTTTATCTTGGGCGTATAATCTCCGCGATTTTTCAGCTTTTAGGCGGCTTACCATTTCTCATCTGGCTTTTTTTAATAGTGGTTACTGTCATGTGGACGAGTATAGAAGGTAACGATCTGTTGGCGCTTATAAACTCGTCTCGTCCGGATTTGGGCGTGCAAGCATCAGACCTAAAAGATATAGAACAGGGCTTTTTTCATTTTATGGTTATTTTCTCGGTGCCCAATGTTTTATTTTTGATTTGGCTTGTTAGCGACTTTTTTAGGTTGCCTGAAATGGTGCGAAAGCTAAATGTATCCGTAGGCGCGGGAGCAATCCTGTATGTTTATGCGGATGACGCTAAAGAGCAGAGCGAAAATCTATCTACTGCCAAAACTACCCTTTACATAGCATTTGGGCTTGAGGCGTTAAATGCGGTAGGCAGATATATCAAGAATGTAGATAAAGTGGGCGCGTTGGAGGGCGTCGGACTTATATCTATGATATGCCTAGCTGTGGGGCTATATTTTTTAGCGCGCGCTATACGCAGCACGGATCTGCTATCAAACGCCGTGCTAGTCGGGGTTTCCTCGGCTATAAGCGCAGTAAGCACTATATTTGTAGGATTTGAATTGTTTAAACCATCAGTTTTTATGATAAGCATTTATTGTGTATGCACAGCGGTATATCTGATCTATCAGCTGCTAGTTAGTAAAGAGCTTTATGATTGTAGCGGAGAGAAAAACTATCTAAGAGCGTTTTATGTTATTGTAGCTACGGAGATAGTAACTATAGTCTTGATAGCGCTTGACTCGCAGCTTTTTGCCTTAGTATTTGCCATAGGGTGGTTAGCTTCGGTAGTTTTAAATGTTTCGGCGGTTTATGGCACTAGAGAGGTTGCTGCCTCAAAAGGCGGCTACGGCCTAGTGCATCTGGCGTATCACGTAAAGCAGATGAACGGGCGGGAGTTTTAGGTATTTAAATTTAAGGGGCGATTAGTATAATCCTATATTATTTTAAAAAAGGAGTTTAAAATGACTTTTATGGAGTCCGTGCAAACTTGCGTAAAGCAAAAATACGCCGCATTTAGCGGGCGAGCATCGAGGTCGGAGTACTGGTGGTTTTTTCTATTTACCGTGCTTGGCGGGATCGTTTTGAGCTTGATAGATGGCGTTTTAGGCACTACGATAGGGTATAATCAAATAATAGCCGGCAAAATCGTCCATCAAGAAATCGGCATTATAGATGCGCTTTTTCAGCTAGCTATGCTCGTGCCAGCCATCGCCGTTTCGGTCAGACGACTACATGACACCGATAGAAGCGGCTGGTTTTTTCTGCTTATTTTAACGCCGATCGTGGGTGCTTTTTTCGGCGATATCGGGCTTTTGGTATCATTTGTGGGTTGGATAGTGCTGCTTGTATTTTTCGTGCAGCGCGGCGATAGCGGGTCCAATCGCTTCGGATACGATCCGCTATGATAAAGTTCTAAAGCTTTGCGGAATTTTAGAATTCTAAAATTCCGTGCAGATGAAATTCTTTGTATTATCACTTAAAATTCTACGCATAAGCACTTTGTAGCGCTAAATCTTTCTTCAAATAAGCTTTGGGAATCCTCTTTAATTGATTGCCGTTATCTATAACTTAGAATTTTTATATTATAATGGCTCTTAAAATTTTATTTCAGAAAGGATG
>CAUVFI010000199.1:0-2876 GCA_963551055.1 uncultured Campylobacter sp.
CGCTGCTGGCAACTTCGGGAGTGGTGGTGCAAAGCGTATTTTTAAACCCGCTTGCAGATCCATACATCATCGGTATCGCCTCGGCAGCGACTTTCGGCGCGGTCATAGCTTACTTGCTGGGGCTTAGCGACGTTTTTTACGGAATTTTCGCGTTTTTGGCCGCCAGCGGGCTTTCGCTCGTGATTTTTAAGCTCGCCGCTCACACCCGCTCGATCTCGACGCTACTGATCGTAGGTATCGCCGTATCGTCCTTTTTGGGCGCATTTACATCCTTCGCGGTCTATCTAATCGGAGAGGATAGCTTTAGGATTACGGCGTGGATGATGGGCTATCTAGGCGGCGCAAACTGGCAAAAGATCGCGCTTTTGCTGCCGCCGCTGCTGTTTTGCATGGCGTATTTTTATGCGAAGCGTCACGAGCTGAATATCATCTTAAACGGCGACGAGGAGGCGAAGTCGCTGGGACTCAACGTCGAGAAGTCCAAAAAGAGCCTACTCATCGTCTCCTCGCTCATCATCGGCTTTTCGGTCGCATTTACGGGGATGATAGGCTTCGTGGGGCTCATCATTCCGCACACGCTTCGCATGGCGCTTCATACGGCGAGCAACGCCGTGCTGATCCCTGCTAGCGCGCTTACCGGCGGAGTTTTTTTGGTTTTTTGCGACGTAATCGCTAAAAACGCCCTCTCGCCGGTAGAAATTCCGATCGGCGTGGTGACCTCCTTTTTCGGCGCGCCCTTTTTTCTATACCTCGCGTTTAGGAAGCATGCATGAAAATTTCGGCGCTAAACTTCAGCTACGGCAAACGAGCGATCTTGCGAGGCATCGAGTTAAATTTAAAGCGGGGGAAATTTTACGGGATTTTGGGTCCTAACGGCTGCGGCAAGAGCACCTTGTTAAAAAATATATTGCAAATTTTAAAGCCCGCAAGCGGCATCATCGAAATAAACGGCAAAAAAGCAAGCGAATATAGCCTCAAAGAGCTTGCCGCGCTCATCGGCTTCGTGCCACAAAAAACAGCCCTCGCAGCCGCGCTGAACGTGAATGAAATTTTACTTGCGGGCAGATTTTGCCGCCTAAAAAGTGCATTTAGCGGCTACGATGCGGGCGACCGCGACAAGGTAGAGCGAATCGCCGAGCTTTTGGACGTGAAGAAATTTTTAAATCGTAGCGCGTTTGAGCTAAGCGGCGGCGAGTTCGGGCGCGTGCTGCTTGCCAGAGCGCTTGTAAGCGAGCCTGAAATTTTACTGCTCGATGAGCCCACGGGCGCGCTTGATATGAACTACGCGATCGAGGCGATGAAGATCTGCGAAAATTTAACCAAAACGCTAAATTTAACGAGCGTCATCGTGCTGCACGATCTAAATTTAGCCTCGCTGTTTTGCGATGAAATTTTTATGCTAAGAGACGGTGCGGTGAGGTATCGCGGCAGCGCGAGCGAGCTTTTTACGCCGCAGATCATAAAAGAAATTTACGGCTTTGACGCCTTAATAGTAGAAGAAAACGGGGTAAAGTTTATACTACCCAAAAAGGAGAAATTATGAAAAAAATTCTTATAGCATTGACTGCGGCGAGCTTTGTATTTGCCAAAGGTCTAGTCGTACTTGATCCCGCCGCGGTCGAGATCATCTACGCTTTAGGCGCGCAGGATCAGATCGCTGCGATCTCAACTACCTCGATGAGCAAGATCCGCCCGGAGGCAGAAACCGCGAAACTACCAAGCGTTGGCACCTACGTAAAGCCCAATCTAGAAAAAATCGTCGAGCTTAAGCCCGATCTGGTCATCACGAGCTTTCACTCTGCAGGCGTTAGCGAGAATCTACAAAAGCTGGGACTTAAGAGCCTTGCGATGGATGCGAACTCCACCGCAGAGATCTGCCAAAACGTAAAGAAGGTCGCCGCAATCGTAAAAAAAGAGAGCGAGGCGGATAAAATTTGCGCGCGGATGGATGGAATTTTTGCAGACAAACCCGCGCTTCGCGGCAAAAAAGTAGCGCTATTTTTCGGCTCAAACGCCACTATGGCCTTTAACGACAAAACCCTAGTAGGCGATATCTTCGCTCGCCTAGGCGCCAAAAATATCGCAGACGGCCTAAAAGGCAACACGCCTTCGGTATCTGCCGAATACATCTTAGAACAAAACCCCGATATAATCGTCGTCGTGGGCGGCGAGACGGAGGATTTTTTAAAGGTAAATCCGATCCTTAAAAATACCAAAGCCGTAAAATCGGGCAAAATTTTAAAAGCTCCGACGCTCATCTTGCGGGGCAGCCCGCAGATCGGCGAGACGGTGGATGAAATTTACGCGGAGGCAACGAAATAGATGTTTAAAGAACGCATTAAATCCCACCACCGCTCCAAACTTTTCGAGAGCGTTTCCGCAAGCGAAAACGAGCTGTTCGACGCGCTGGAGCAGCCTGCGAAAGACAGCGATTGCGTGATCTATCTGCACGTGCCGTTTTGCGATAATATCTGCTCGTTTTGTTCGATGATGCGCTCCAAACTCGGCGACGAGCTGGACGAATACGCTAAATTTTTAATCCGCCAGATCAAAGACTACGGCGAGATGCCCTACTTCGATACCAAAAGCGTCAAAAGTATCTACTTTGGCGGCGGCACGCCGAGCGTATTTAGCGAAGCTCACTTCGAAAAGGTTCTGGGCGCGCTGCATAAAAATTTTAAGATCGCGGAGGACTGCGAGATCAGCATAGAGACCACGCTGCATAATCTAGATACGCAAAAAGCGCTCGCTCTGCAAAGCTTCGGCGTAAACCGCTTTAGCATCGGCGTGCAGACCTTCAGCAGGCAGGGGCGCGCGCTTCTAAACCGCGTGCATAAGCCCGCTCGCGCAATCGAGCGACTGAAGGATCTTAGAGA
>CAUVFI010000200.1:0-2870 GCA_963551055.1 uncultured Campylobacter sp.
AATACTAGAATTTTGGCTCTTTTGCAGCTCATACTAGGCAATATGGGCAAGCCAGGCGGCGGCTGCAATATCCTTAGAGGTCATGATAATGTTCAGGGCGCTACCGATATGTGCAATCTCTCCGATAGCTTGCCTGCGTATTACGGGCTAGCCGATAACGCCTGGAAGCACTTCTGCAAGGGCTGGGGCGTAGATTACGAGCGGTTTATTAAAAGATTTGCCGTCTCTACTAAGCAGCCGCACGAAAAGCAGGGTGAAAAAGTGCCTGGTACGAATTTTACCGAGTATTTTCACTACGATCCGAGCATCGAGCAAGATGTGATAAACTGGCGCAACGAAAAGGGCTTTTCGCTATCTAAATGGTGGCAGGGCGTTTTGAAAAACGAGCCCGTTTTAAGTAGTGGCAATGTCCGCGTTCTTTGGGTGCAAGGCACAGGAATTACTTCTATGGCTCACGTTCGCGAGACTCAAGAAGCATTAGGTAAGATCGATATGCTGGTAGTCGCCGAGCCGTTCTTAAACGAAGTAGCGATTCTAAACGATAGACCGGATGGAATTTATGTTTTGCCGGTGGCTACGCAGTTTGAGAGCGAAGGTCATCTAAGCGCTACAAACCGCAGCGGTCAGTGGAGAACTCAGATCGTTAAGCCGCTATTTGAGAGCAAAGAGGATCAGGAGGTAATGTTTTTATTCGCGAAAAAATTCGGCTTTTACGACGAATACGTTCGCGGCATGAAGATGGGCATCGTTGATGGCGAGCTTAAGCAGGTTAAAGACGATTTTGTTTGGCCTGACGACGCTACCGATGAGATCGCACGCAATACTCAAAGTATTGGAAATAACGGTCGTACCGCAGCTAGATTTCGCAGACAACAGAAAAATTGGCATCTATTTGATCCCGATACCCTGCGCGGCATAGGCGGAGAAGTAGAGGGCGAATACTATGGACTTCCATGGCCTTGCTGGGATATGCAACACCCGGGCACGCCGATTCTTTACGATGTAACTAAGCCTTATGCCGACGGCGGTATGGGATTTAGAAACCGCTTCGGCTTAGAGCACGACGGCGTTTCGCAGCTAGCCGACGAGAGCATTACACTTCCGGGATCAAAAATTCAAGGCGGTCATGCAGAGATTACTAAGGCAAATATCGAACAGGTTTTAGGCATCACGCTAAGCGAGGATGAAAAAGCCAAGATGGGGCCTACGTGGAGCACAGATTATAGTGGCATTATCGCTAAAAAATGCCGCGAGTTTGGAATTTGCCCTTGCGGAAACGCAAGAGCAAGAGCGAAGGTTTGGCAGTTTGCGGATCAAATTCCAAAGCATCGCGAACCGATCCACTCGCCTAGATGGGATTTGGTGGAGAAATATCCGACCTTTGCGGATCAAAAACGAAATTTCCGCGTCTTTACGAGATTTATCTCCGAGCAGAAAAAGCAGGATTGGAGCAAGGACTTCCCTACTATCGTAAGCTCGCTAAGGCTTGTAAATTTAAGCGGTGCGGGCATGATCGAGCGCACGAGCAAGTATCTTTCGGCGATTACTCCGGAGATGTTTGCGCATGTAAATCCTAAGCTTGCCGCTGATAAAGGTATCAAAGATGGCGAGATGATGTGGATTCATTCGCCGCAAGGCACGAAGATCAAAGTCAAGTGCATCTATTCGCACGCCGTTACGCCTGATCGTATTGTTATGCCGTATAACTTCGCGGGAATTTTCCAAGGCGAGGATCTAAGCGAGCGCTATCCTGAGGGTACTAAGCCATATATCAGAGGCGAGAGCTCAAATACGATTACCAACTACGGCTTTGACATAAATACGCAAATTTCGGAATTTAACGCCGGTCTTTGCAGACTAGAAAGAGCATAAGGAGATAAAATGCCGGCAAGATTAAAATTTTACGTCGATGTCGAGCGTTGCATCGCTTGCTATGGTTGCCAGGTAGCCTGCAGCTCGGCGCACGAGGTTCCCGTGCAGATCAATAGGCGCAAGGTTATTACTTTAAACGAGGGCATAGAGGGGCAGGAGGTTTCAAGCTCTATTGCTTGCCAACACTGCACCGATGCGCCTTGCGCGCAGGTTTGTCCGGTTCAATGCTTCTATATCAGAACCGACGGCGTCGTTTTACACGACAAAGATAAATGTATCGGCTGCGGATACTGCCTCTACGCGTGTCCGTTCGGTGCTCCGCAATTCCCTAGAGACGGAGCTTTCGGTATCAAAGGTGCGATGGATAAGTGCACTATGTGCGCGGGTGGACCGGAGCCTACGTTTTCGCACGAAGAGCTACATAAATACGGCCAAAACCGCATCGCAGAGGGCAAGGTTCCGATATGTGCAGCGATCTGCTGCACGAACGCTCTAATCGTGGGCGACGCGAGCAGAGTTTCGGATGTTTATCGCAAGCGCGTACTTACGCGCGGCGTGAGCCTATAAGATTGTGGAATTTTAAACGCCTACGATTTAAAATTCCGCCTCTTTTACAGAAATTTCAACCGAGCGGCGGCTTTAAATTTAGCGGTCGCTCGGCGCAAAATTTTATTTAAAAATTCCACTCTTGCCCATTCGCCACTAGATTATTTTAAAAAATCGCTTCTTGCTGACATTAAAATTTTAAATTTATGCTACAATCACTCAAATTTAGGATTTGAAATCTTAAGCGAAAGGATCCGTCTTGAAAAATAAAATTTCACTTTTTTTGGTCATTTCGGCGTTTTTGATTTTTACGGGCTGCTCTAAAAACGTGCCCGTAAATAGCGGTATCGTGCGCACTTCCGAGCCGCTTCACATTATGGAATTTCCGCAGGATAAACTCATAAGCGTAAATTTCACCAATACCTCTACGACGGATTCAAATTTAACCCAAG
>CAUVFI010000201.1:0-2868 GCA_963551055.1 uncultured Campylobacter sp.
CCGATTTAGCAATCCGTATTATGTAATTGAAGTTATGTTTAACTATTTTAGGGTAAAATCACGCAATATCTAAGGGATAATATTAAATTTAAGAAAAGGATAGTTTATGAAGCTACTTTTTTGCATTATTTTTGCACTTTGCAGCGGTGTTTTTGCGGGCAGTTTGGAGCAGATCAGATCTGCCGGAGTCGTTAAAATCGGTGTTCGTGATGGTAGGCCACCTTTTAGTGATGAAAAAAGTGGTAATTTCGAAGGCTTTGAAATCAACCTTGCAGATGCTATAGCTAAGAGCATATTCGGTGATAAGCGCGGTAGAGTCGAGTTCGTCCCTCTAAACGCCAGCGATAGGATCTCTGCATTACAAAATGATAAGGTAGATCTTGCAGTCGCGACCATCACGATAACGCAAGATAGAAAAAAGCAAATCGACTTTTCTTATCCATATTTTTCGATGAGTTTGGGAGTTTTGACACGTAAAAGCGACGGCATCAAAAGTATAGACGATCTTTCAAACAAAAAGGTCTTAGTAGAGGGTAACGGTACTACGGCAGAAAATTTTTTGTATAAAAATAAAATCCACAATCTAATCCATTGCTCCATTACTACCGAATGCTACGATATGCTTAAGCAAGGCAAAGCCGATGCTTACGTTAATGATAATCTCATCGTGCTAGCTTATTCCATTATCGATGATAACTTAGAAGTAGCAATCCAAAATCTAGGTAATCCGGAATTCTTAGGCATCGGGGTGCGCAAAGGCAATACCGAATTGCTTGATCTGATAAATAAAGAGCTTGTTACACTTAGCAAGCAGGGCTTTTTCGAACGTTCTTACGATGAAACTTTCAAGCCATTTTATCAAGGCGCTGCAGATAAAAAATATTTCTTACTAGATGGGCTCTATGCTATATTTTAGGACGGAATTTAGCAGTGTTTTATCTAACGCCTTCGACTAAAACATCATTTATAATAAGCGGATAATATGTGAAATCCCATTTTAAGGACATAAAATGAAACTACTTTTTATAGCGGCTCTATTTTGTGCGGCGCTTTTTGCCGATAGCCTAGATCAAATCAGACAAAACGGCGTCATTCGCATCGGAGTGCGCGACGCTCATCCGCCGCTTTGCGAGTCTAACGGCGGCAAATTTGAAGGATTTGAAATCGATCTTGCAAACGCAATCGCTAAAGAAATTTTCGGCAAAAAAGAGGGCAAAATCGAGTTCATCCCGTTAAGCGTAAATGATAGAATTCCATTTTTAGAGGCAAATAAGCTTGATTTGGTGATCGGTCTATTTAGCATCACCAACGAACGAAAAAGAAAGATCGATTTCTCCCTCCCCTACCTCTCCGCAAATTTAGGCGTATTAACGCGCAAAGCCGACGCTTTTACCGATATCGCGCAGCTTCATGATAAAAAGATCGTATTCGAAGGCGACGCGACGGTAGCCGAGAAATTTTTCAAAACCAAGGGATTTAAAAATTTAGGTCATTGCGCTTCGGCTAAGGAATGCTACGAAATGATTCGAAATGGCGATGCGGACGGCTATATAAATGATAATCTCATCGTGCTTGCATATTCCGTCATCGATGATACTTTGGAAGTGCCGTTTAAAAACCTAGGCCCTAGCGATTTCATCGGCATCGGCGTGCAGAAAGACAACAAAGAACTACTTGATTTCGTCAATGCAGAGCTCATTAAACTAAGCAAAGAGGGCTTTTTCAAAAAAGCCTACGAGCAGAGCTTTGATCCATTTTATCGCGGTACGGCGGATAAGAAATATTTTCTGCTAGATGGAATTTATAATATGCTCTAAAAGCTTATTTAAATTTTAAGTTCGGTTTTTAGAATTTTAGTAAATAAAATTTCCTGCTTCGTTTGAAAGCGGAAGAGAGATTAAATTTAAGGATTTGCCATGAAATTGCTTCTTGCAATGTTGCTACCATTTATCGTTGCTTTTGCCGATAGTCTGGAACAGATCAGATCAAAAGGCGTCGTTCGCATCGGTGTTTACGACGGACAGCCTCCTTTTAGCGAGCTAAACGATGGAACTTTTGAGGGTTTTGAAGTTACGATGGCACAGGCCATAGCAAATGATCTTTTCGGCGAAAAAGGCGGCAGAATCGAGCTTGTACCGATGAAGGTCGAGGATAGAATTCCAGCTTTAGTAAACAACCGCGTAGATATCGTCATCGCTACGATTACCATTACGCCTGAACGCGCGCAGCAGATCGACTTTTCAACACCGTATTTTTCAGTAAATCTTGGAGTTTTAACCCGCAAGGCCGATAGAATAAAATCCTTAGCCGATCTGAGAGAGAAGGGAATTTTACTCGAAAGCGGCGGTACGGGCGAGGCATTTTTTAAACAAGAAGGTTTTGGAAATTTTACATTTTGCAAGATCGCCAGAGAGTGCTACCGCATGCTAAAAGACGGCGACGTGGACGCCTACGCGACCGATAATCTCATCGCAATGGCATATCCGGTAGTCGATAGCGAGGTAGAAGTGCCGCTTAAAACTCTAGGCAAGCCCGATTTCATGGGTATTGGCGTGCAGAAAGGCAATAAAGAGCTACTGGATTTCGTCAATGCAGAGCTTATAAAGCTAAGCAAAGAGGGTTTTTTTGAAAAGGCATACGAGGGGACTTTTAACCCATTTTATCACGGCGCTGCGGATAAAAGGTATTTCTTGCTAGATGGAATTTACAGCTTCTTGTAGGATTTGCGGCTTATTTTAAGATTTATCACGCAAGATTTATCACGTAAATTTTATCTCCTGCTTGCTATGCTTTAGCTCTTGCGCGGGGATCACATAAAATTTATCGCGCAATCTTGCTCGTTTAAATTTTTCAAAAAAGCTTTTTCGC
>CAUVFI010000202.1:0-2862 GCA_963551055.1 uncultured Campylobacter sp.
AGGCGCTTCATCTGCTTTACGATCTGCCCGCCGCTTTGCTCCTTCCAGTGCCAAACGTGCTTTAAAAACTCCTCGCGCCCTATCTCTTCTTTTTTGATCCCTTGCGACAAAAGCTCGCGCTCGACGACGTTTTGCGTCGCGATGCCTGCGTGGTCTAACCCCGGTTGCCAAAGCGTACGGTAGCCGTCCATTCGCTTGTATCGCGTCATTATGTCTTGTAGCGTAAAAGTGAGCGAGTGCCCGATATGAAGCACTCCGGTGACGTTAGGAGGGGGCATCATAATGCAAAAGTTTTTGCCTTTTTGCCGGATATCTTTATTGCCGTCGATCTCGAAATAACCGCGCTGCTCCCAAATTTTATAAAAGCTCTCCTCTACGGCTTTTGCGTCGTAAAAATCTGCCATTTTCAGCCCTTTTTTAAAATTTTAAATTTTACGATTTTAGCGGAATTTATGTAAAGCGCTCATTAAAGCGTGCCAATTCTGCATTATACAATAAAACGTAGTATTTAAATATATGTAAAAATATCGAATTTTAGAATATTTTAGATAAAATTTTAAAAAATCATATAAAAACACTTGACATTAAAAATTCTACCTGCTATAATACCGCGAAATTTTAACCAAAAGGATTAAATATGAAGAAATTTCTTCTCGCTTCGCTTCTTAGCGCCAGCGTCGTCAGCTTCGCTCTTGCCGAAAAAATCGTAGTCGCCGCTACTCCGATACCGCATGCCGAAATTTTGGAGCAGATCAAGCCCGATCTAAAAGCCCAAGGCTACGATCTTGAGGTCAAGGTTTTCAACGACTACGTAACCCCGAACCTCGCTACCGATAGCGGCGACGTGGATGCCGGATTTTTCCAACATGTGCCGTATATGGAGGAATTTAACGCTAATAAAGGCACGAAGTTAAAAGCGACCGTGGGCGTACATTTAGAGCCGATGGGCATCTACAGCCATAAGATTAAAAATTTAAAAGATCTTAAAAACGGCGCTAAAGTTGCCGTACCGAACGATCCGACCAACGAAAGCCGCGCTCTTGATCTGCTCGTAGCCGCGGGGCTCATCGAAGTAGATCAAAACGCTAAGCTTCGCACGCCGTTAGATGTCACGAAAAATCCTAAAAATTTAGAAATTTTAGAGCTTGAAGGCGCCGCGCTTCCACGCACCCTGGGCGATGTCGATATTGCAGTTATCAACTCAAATTTTGCCTTTAACGCAAATTTAAACCCAATCAAGGATTCGCTATTTTTAGAAAAGGCTGAGGGTAACCCTTATACAAATGTTATTAGCGTTAAAGAAGGCAACGAAAACAGCCCCAAAATCAAGGCGCTAGATAAAGCGATCCAAAGCGAGAAAGTGAAAAAATTCATCGAGACGCAATATAAAGGCGCAATCATCCCGTCGTTTTAACTCCCCTCTTTTTAAAATTCGGCGCAGGATTCGCGCCGAATTTGCTGGCATTCGCTATTTTATTTACTATCTTTTTTTATAATTGCGCGAAATTTACCGAATAAAGGAAAAATAATGAAAAGAATTTTATCTTTCAGCTTTGTTGCCGCTATGGCTATATCTTCGCTTAATGCAGGCGTTTTGGCTACTGCAAAAGACGCAAATATCACTATTACGGATGAGGATGTTGCACCGTTTTTGGCTCAAGGTATGCAGCACGGCGGACAGGAACCGACCGCCGATGAGAAGAAAAAACTAATCGATGATCTAATCAAATACAAACTTCTAATCGCAGAGGCGAAAAAATCAGGTATTGAAAACAGCGACGAATATAAGCATCAGCTAGAGCTTGCTAAAGATGGCATCGCATTTAATCTATGGCAACGCGAACAGGCTAAAGACGTAAGCATCAGCGACGAGGAAGCTAAAAAAATTTATGATGAAAATAAACAGAATTTCATGCAACCAGATTCCGTTACTGTAAGCCATATCTTAGTAGCAGACGAAAAGGCTGCTAAAAACGCGATTGCGAAATTATCAAAAGTCAAAAAAGAGAATTTAAAAGAGGAATTTAATAAGCTAGCTAAAGAAATTTCAATCGATCCAAGTGCTAAAGAAAACGGTGGCGATTTGGGCTCTTTCGGTAAAGGTATGATGGTGCCGGAGTTTGAAAAAGCAGCGTTTGCGCTAAAAGATGGTGAGATGAGCAAAACGCCGGTAAAGACGCAATTCGGATATCATGTAATCTACAAAGAAAGCAGCAAAAAGGCTGAGACTATGCCGTTTGAAAAGGTAAAAGATCTCATTAAAAACCAATTACTTCCAAGCAAAGTAAACAAAAAAATCGATGATAAGGCTAACGAGCTATTCGGCAAATTAAACATCGAATACGCAAAATAGTTTTAATTTTAAGGCGCGAGGCTATTAAATTTATATGCAAGTTCTCTGCGGCAGTAACTTGCAGGGATAAATTTTGGCCCGCGCCTTTGTTTTATATGCGCTAAATTTCGCGAAATTTTAAGCTCACTCTTATATTGCCGGGTTGTTAAATTTCAAACTTATTTGCTTTGCTGATGCTAAATTCCGCGAAATTTTAAGCGTATCCGGTTTTTTACATTAAATCAAGGAATTCAAATGCTTTCTAATATCGTAAATTTTATCGTAGAATTTGTCGCGGGCTGGGGATACCTTGGCATTTTTGTGATGATGTTTTTAGAAAGCAGCTTCTTTCCTTTCCCAAGTGAAGTAGTGATGATCCCTGCGGGCTATCTGGCCTCAAAATCGCAGATGAGCTTTGTTGCGGCATTTGTTTGTGGGCTTGGCGGCAGCATCACCGGCGCGCTGTTTAATTACTATCTATGCTACTTTTTTGGACGTAAGATTATCGCTAAATACGGCAAATACGTAGG
>CAUVFI010000203.1:0-2857 GCA_963551055.1 uncultured Campylobacter sp.
CTTTAATCTCTTCAAAGAATTTAGCCAAGCTTGCTTATTTTAACCCGCTTCGTTGAACTTTAAAAATTTAGATTATTTCTTTGATCGTATCGGATAATGCCTACCGCCACGGAATTGCTCAAGCCGCCCTATTACCATATGTGCAATTAAAAGCGGCGCTAACGCGGAATTAAATAGTATAAGTGAAATCTGTAAAAGGTGTGAAATTTAATCATAGAATTTTAAGCGCTAAGAATTTGCGATAGAATTTCGCCGCGCAAATCAAATCCCAAAGCTAGCCTGGCCTACTCGAAAACCTTCGCTTCTAAGCCATGTAGCCTTTGCAAGCCGATATCGATATATTCGTTAAGCTTCTCATTGTTTTCCAGCAATTTGTCGTAATAGCTCTTGGCTCTTTCTCTCGCGGTCGCATCAGGCTCGATATACTTTAGACCACTTTTGAAAAATCCTTTGGATTCCACAAAATAGATCGAGTGGATCTTCTCGCAGTGCGATAGCCCTGCTTCAGTGTAGTTTAAAATCGATTCGTACGCGATGTTGCCTAACAGCTCTTGCAGTCTATTTGCGGGATTTTTGAAAAACTCGGCAAACTCCTTATACGGCGTAAAAACCTGATCCAGGTTTTTCATCGCATCGCCGTAGATACCCTTTTTAAGGCGAAACATCGTCATTTCTTGAGAACTTACAAACTTCTCTATTGCTTTTATCGTATCGTTTTTATTCACTGAATTTTTCCCTTTTAAAATATGAAACGCTCGGATTATATCGTTTGTTTTATAAAAATCCGTTAAAAATCGGTTAAATTTTGTCATAGCATTTTAGCTAAGCTTTTTTGAGCGCTTTTGATTAAATTTCTCGCCTCAGCCGCCGCACTTCTCGCACAATCCTCGCACGAGCACACTTTTGACATTTTTTTGTGACAAAGCTGGCATCGAAATCTCCTCCATTTTATGGCAGCTTTCGCAGATAAAATACGCTTTGGCGCCGTCGGTGAGCTCATAAAAGCTTTTATGATTATTTTCGCTGGTAATTATCAAATTTTTTTCTTCCAAAAGCGCTATATTGCGATATATCGTGGTTTTATTAGCACCTGTTTGTTCTACTAGTTCATCATAGCTTACCGGGCATTTTTTCTCGCTTAGGATCTGCACGATCTGCACTCTAAGCGCTGTAGGAGCGATATCGTGACTCGCTAAAAAATCTTTGGGATCCATTTTACGCCTTTTTTAAAATTTAAGCGATGATAGCGAAATTTAGATAAATTTATATTAAGTTGCAACTAAGTTGCTTTTGATATACTTCCGCAATTTTTTTTGGAAAGGAATTTTATGAAAAAGCTTATTTTCACGCTTTTAGCAGCTAGTTGCGTAGTATTCGCCAAACCTACGGTCACTACGACCATACTTCCTACGAAGTATTTTGTTGAACAGATCGCAGGCGATACCCTGCAGGTAAATACGATGGTCGGCAAAGGCGCTGATCCGCACACATACGAGCCTAAGCCTTCGGAGATGAAAATGCTAGAAAATAGCGATCTGTATTTTGCAGTCGGTATAGAATTTGATGAAGTCTGGCTACCAAAGCTTGCCGCATCGTATCCGAAGATGAAGATAATCCGCACAGAAGATGGCATCACTAAAATGGCTATGGCAGAGCATCACCATCACGACGAACATGATCATAGCGCACATCACGATGATCACGATCATGACGCGCATCATGGGCATGGTGACAAAGACCACGAGGCGCACGAGCACCATCACCATCACGGCGGTTTAGACCCACATATCTGGCTAGATCCGCAGCTTGTAAAAATTCAAGCTAAAAATATTAAAGACGCGTTAACCAAACAGTATCCTAAGGATGCTAAAATTTACGAAGCAAATTTCGATAAATTTGCCAAAAAGCTTGACGAGCTGGACGCTTACGCAAAGCAAAAATTAGCGGGCGTCAAGGGAAAGAAATTTATGGTTTATCATCCGTCTTGGGGCTATTTCGCGCATCGATACGATTTAGAGCAGATCGCAGTCGAAGTAGAGGGCAAAGAGCCTAAGCCTGCGGATTTAGCCGAGCTAATCGAGGAAGCCAAAGAGGAAAAGATCAAGGTGATTTTCGTCGCACCGCAGTTTTCTAAAAAGGCAGCGCAAACCATCGCCGCACAAACAGGCGCAAAGGTGATGGAGATCGATCAGCTGCCGCTAGATTGGTACGAGACGATGAAAAAGACGATCAACGTTTTCGGAGAAAATTTGTAGTTGATGAAATTTATTAAAATTTTACTTTTATCCGCGATCTTTAGCTCGCGGATATTTGCGTGCGCTCTGTGCGCCCTATACACGCCCACTGCGCACGTTAGCATTACTCCCGTCGCACAGGACGGCAAGATCGTGAGCCTGCATTTTTCGTGGCTTTTCTCTCAAAATTTTACCGACGTCATAATGCAGACCTACGATATAAATTCCAACGGCAAGCTTGAAAATAGCGAGCTTGCCGAGATAACTAAGGCGATGACCGATTATCTAACCCCTAAAAACTACCTTTGCGAGGCGGAATTCTACGATCAAGCGCCAAAAAACGCAAAGCCCGCGCTTAGCAACCTTGTAGGCACGCAGATCAAGGGAAATTTTAAAAACGCAATAAGCCTCGTCAAAAAGGGTAGACTCGTGTTTGAGTTCGATCAAAAGGTCGGCTTCGAACTGCGAAACAACCGCGTTCTTAAAATTTCCATTAACGACGATCAGGGATTTTTCAATTTCAAAATGCTTGACGATAAGCCCATTAATCTGGGCGAGGGCTTTGTAGCGAAGCCTAATTCAAATTTAGCCACCACTTTTATAGAATTTAGCGGCGAAAAGCC
>CAUVFI010000204.1:0-2833 GCA_963551055.1 uncultured Campylobacter sp.
CTGGGATACGTCGCGTGCGAGGCGGGCTGGATAGTAGCCGAAGTAGGGCGCCAGCCGTGGGCGATACAGGATCTCATGCCGGTGGGCGTCGCGGCTACGAGCCTGGCGGGGACGAACATAATGATCTCGTTTGCGCTCTTTGCGGTTTTATTTACGGTTTTATTCATAGCCGAGATAAAGATCATGCTAAAACAGATAAAGATAGGATTTTAAGATGCACGAAATTTTTCAAATTTATTGGTGGTGCGTGGTTTCGCTTCTGGGCGGAATTTTGGTTTTTATGCTCTTCGTGCAGGGCGGTCAGACGCTGCTTTTTACGCTGGCGAAAAATGAAACCGAGAAGGATTTCATAATAAATTCCATCGGCAAGAAATGGGAGCTCACGTTTACTACGCTCGTGATGTTCGGCGGAGCGTGCTTTGCGGCGTTTCCGCTATTTTATGCGACCAGCTTCGGCGGGGCGTATTGGGCGTGGATGGCTCTGCTTTTTTGCTTCATAATCCAAGCCGTCGCTTACGAATACAGAAAAAAGCCCGATAATTTCTTGGGTGCTAAAACTTATGAAATTTTTCTTTTCATAAACGGCTCACTGGGTACGATCCTACTTGGCATCATCGTCTCGACACTTTTTAGCGGTAGCGAGTTTGCGCTGGGCGAGAATAATTTCGTGCAGTGGAAAAACCCCGCTCGCGGGCTTGAAGCGCTAGCAAATCCGTTTAATTACATCTTGGGAGTTGCGCTATTTTTCTGTGCTAGGACGGGAGCGAGCTTATATTTGATGAATAATATCGCCGAGCCCGAAATGATCGCCAAGCTCAAAGCCTCGCTTAAATTTAATGCTAGCGCGTTTTTGGTATTTTTCATCGCGTTTTTGGCGTGGGTCTTGCTAAAGCAGGGCTACGCGGTCGGTGCGGGCGGCATCGTAAGCCTTGAGAGCTTTAAGTATCTACATAACTACTTAAGCCTGCCTGCGGCGCTAATCTTGCTGCTGCTGGGCGTAGTGCTGGTGCTGGTGGGGATATTCAAAGGCACATTTACAAGCAGCGTGCGCGGAGTATTTTTCTACGGCGTGGGCGTCGTATGTGCGGTAACGAGCGTATTTTTGATCCTAGGGCTAAACAATACGGCGTTTTATCCGTCAAATTTCGACTTGCAAAGCTCGCTTTCGATAAGTAACGCAAGCTCAAGCCTCTATACGCTTAAGACGATGTTTTACGTGTCGTTTCTAGTACCTTTCGTGCTGGGTTATATCAGCTATGTTTGGTGGTTGATGGACGCTAAGAAGCTCGATAAAGAGGGGCTTTCAAACGAGCATTATTAGGCGCGTCAGCTCCAGCATGGTTTTCGCGCGCCGTGTGGCGGCGAGGCTGTGCTTTTGTGCACGACACTGCGTGCTTTTGCGCTTAGTTAAATTTCATATCGGCGGCGCTTTTTGCGCGCCGCATTATAAAAATTTTAAGGATTAAAAATGATCAAATCTTTAGTTTTCATCGCTATTTGGATGATCTTGCTCGTAGGAAGCTATAAATTTATAAAGCTAAACATTACTCATCAAGAAAAAAGAGAGCAGTAAAAGCGTAGAAATTTTAAAAGCTTGCGGCCCGGAATTTCGCTTTAAATTTAGAAAGCGAAATCTAGGGCCGCAAGGTGCGGGCGAAATTTTATCTAGCCCTTGTAGTCGATATTTTTTTCAAACTCTTTAAGTCGCATATGGATTGAGCGAAGCTCCGTGATCGTCGTCCAGTTATTCATAAAAATACTAAAACTTCCGCGCACCTGATTAAAAGCGTTGCTTACTTGAACCATAACCCCAAGTGTAATTACCTTAGTAAATAACCCAGGACCCATTATCAAGTAAGGTACGATCATTAGAAACTGCGAAAATGAGTTGAACCACATATCAAAATAGCAGTAATGCAGATACAGTTTAAAATAGTTATATTTGATCTTATCAAATAACGAAAGAATTTTTTTCTCGCTTGCGTAATTTATCTTATCCTCCTCCGCAAAAACAAGTTCTTTTCTAAAAGCCGCCTCGACCTTTTGATTGTTGTATTCCAGTCTCGGTAGATACCAGCCAACCAGCCAAGAGATTATTAGTCCACCGATGCTGATTGCAAGTGCAATCCAAACAAGTGAGCCCGGAATTTTTTTTAGAAATTCAAAAGGAACATTGCTACTAAGCTCCCATAACACAGGTATAAATGCAAACAGTGTCATAGCTGCCGAAAGCACTCTCGTACCCATTTCCTCGATAGTTCTTGAGAAGCGAAAGATATCTTCTTGAATACGTTGTGAGCTTCCTTCGATATCTTCACCTACCTTTTTCCAGTATGAAAAATAAGAAAAGGTCATCGCTTCCCGCCATTTAAATGTCCAAATACGAGCTGCATATCGTTCTGAAATCGCAGAGACTACGTATGGCATCGCTATCCATAAAAAAACTTTCATCTGTGTATAGAAATCATTTAGTGTATGACGATCTATGTTTTGGCACATATCATAAAACGCGCGGTACCATTCGTTTATTCTCACATTTAAGGTAGTTTGATACCAATTAATCGCAATTAGAAAAAATATTCCAGAATATGCCCAAAATGCCCATTTTTTGTTTTTAAAAAATGAAGCAAACATCAATGCTCCTTTGGATTCAAAATCGCTGTAAATAGCCTATCGCTTAGCATTTGTGCGGCTTTTTGCACATCCGCGCTTTTTACTACGTTTATGCTTGCCGCATAACTTTTTTCGTCATAGAGCGGATAGCCGTAAAGCTCGTGTGCAGTGATATTAGCAAGCCAAAAATCATTCGTCTGCGCAGCTCTTTTGGTCGATA
>CAUVFI010000205.1:0-2821 GCA_963551055.1 uncultured Campylobacter sp.
GGGCTGCGAAACGGCAAGGACGTGGATTATTACAAAAGCGGCAAAGTGCGCGGCGAGCGAACATACAAAGCGGGCAAGCGCCAAGGCACGGAAAAATGGTATTACGAAAGCGGCGCGCTAAAGCAGACGGGCGCATACAAGGATGACCGCAAACATGGCGTTTGGAAGTGGTTTTACGAGGACGGCAAGACGCGCGTAATCGAAAATTTTGATGGCGACGAGCGAGACGGCACCGTGCGCGAATACTACGAGGGCGGCGCGCTGCAGGGCGAATACGAGTTTGAGCACGGCAGGCAAACGGGCACGAGTAAGCAATACTACGCAAGCGGTGCGCTTGCGGCGAAGGTAATGTTCAGAGACGGGCGCAAACACGGGCTATACGAAACATACCACGAAAACGGCGCACTCAAGGCTAGAGTGACGTTCAAGGATGGCCTGGAGACGGGCACGGTGAAGCACTACTACGCAGACGGCAAGCTCGAAGCCGAGGGCGAGTTTGAGCGTGGCAGGCTCGTGCGCGCCAAAAAATACGACGAAAGCGGCAAACTAATCAGCGACAAATCCGATAAAAACGGACTAGCGAGGGAGTAAAGCGGGCTAAATTTTAAAATTTTAAACGGATTTGGAATTTTGAGTAGGCTTAGAATTTTAAATAAGCCAAGGAAATTTAAGCAGACGCGACTTTGAGTTTTCGGCGGCTGCAGCTTTGCATTTTCAATATTGGCTTTTTGCTTTAAGCGAGCAAGATTTTGCGTTTTTAAGCGCGGCTTCACGTCTTAAATAAATTTAGCTTTACCTTTCGAGCTAGCGCGGTTTTTAATTTTATTAGGCGTAGCTCTATACTTTAAATAGACACGACTTCGCGTTTCGAGCGAGTGCGGTTTTTGTATTTTTGGGGTGCGGCTTTGAATTTTGTTGAGTATGTCTTCGAATTTTAAGCGAACGTGGTTTGCACTTTTGATTTGGCGTGCATGCCGCGCGACGAGTGCCGCCTTAACGGACTAATTTTATGTTTGTGAAGTGATGTGCTGCGTTTAAACGAGTAAAATTCTACGCCGAGCGGCTTTACACAGCGCGCGAATACGGCTCGGCGCTTTAATTAACTAGGTCTCGTGCAGCGCAGCTCGTCGCGTGATTTGAGCTGATGCGGTTAAAATTTCACGCTGTATTTTGGCACACATAGCGCGCAGGTATCGCCCAACGCGACATAGCTTGATTTCGATGCGGCTTGTCTTTTTTGCGTAACGAGCAGCTTTGGCGCGGTGCAAATTTTTAAAATTTAAAGCGAAATTTCAAGCCGAAACGACGCTAAAAATTTCAACTGCCAAAAAGTAAAATTTGACGATCAAATTTTGTTAAATTTGGCCCGCGGTTCGTAAGCCGTGCTATTCGGGTGTAAATTTCAAACCCGCCGCACCCCGCCTTTGACGCAGCAAATTTTAGCTGGCTGATATTTTAAAATTTACCAACCGCTTTATTAAACAAAATTTTACGAATAGGGCATGGGTGAACAAGGCAGGGAGGTAGAGAGTGCCTCTCTATATAATTACGGAAGCAAAGAATGCGTTGCTTATTTTGGTATGAAAATTTCGTGGGCTTATTTGCAACTTTAAAATTTTGCAAGATGCTCGCTCGTAGCGTTAAATTTCCATACGCGGGCGGTGGAAATTTTAAGAAAGCAGAGCTAGATAAAGCGAAATTTCACATAAGGTCTGTGCAACGCGGTATTTGCGCACAAGATATAAGCGCTGAAAAGGAGAAGCACTCGGAATTTGGCACGTAACGAGTGGTGAGCTATGGTCAAACAAACTTCAAATTAAAAATCTTAAATTTTAATCCGCGGACGTCAAATGGGTTCAAAATCAAATTTACGTAAATTTAGAGCGCGGCAAGCCGGGACGCTCTCAGAGCACTACAGGCTGTATAGCGCAGTATTCGTGCGGCAAAATACGGGCATTGAAAGACGTAGCCATTTGAAATTTAGAGCGCGGCGGGCATAGAGAACCGAAAATCCGCAGCGCTCGAAGCTGTGTAACGAAAGTCCAATTTTATCCGCAGCAGCCGCAATCGCAGCGCGAAGATGCGGCTGGATGAAGCTCGCCGATGTAGAGCTTCACGGAGCCAAGCCCTTGCTCTTTTACCCACGAATAGGCGTCGCTTGCGAAGCCGAAATCCGCAAAATGCAAGAAATTCTCCACGTAGGATTTGCGCGCATTTTGATAATCTATGTAGTAGGCGTGCTCCCAAAGATCGCAAGCTAAAAGCGGAATTTTGCCGCGTGCGATCGGGGTATCCGCGTTTTGCGTCGTGATGATTTCTAAATTTGTGCCGCGCTCGTCGCATATGAGCCAGCACCAGCCGCTGCCAAAAAGCCCCATCGCGCGCTTTAAAAACTCGCTTTTAAAATTTTCCATCCCGCCGAAAGCCTGCGCCAAAGCGTCCTCCAGCTCGCCACTAGGCTCGCTGGGCTGCGCGATACAATCGAAGTAAAAATCGTGGTTGTAAATTTCAGAGGCATTGTTAAAAATACGGCTAAAACCTAGGCAAATTTGATAAAGCTTTGAAATTTGCGAAAACTCGCACTCCTCGCCGCGCGCCTCCCTGAACGACTGCGTAATGATCGTAAAAAGATCCGCGTTTTGTATCGGCGTATCCGCAGTGTCTCGATTTAGGGTGGAGACGTAGTCCTCGCAAAGCTCGCCGTGATGGAATTTTAAGCTTTGCAAGCTCGCGATTTTATTCGCTCTCGGATCAAAAGGCAGCGTTCTGGATCTAAACACTAATAATCCTCGCTGTCCAAATCGCTATAATCGTTAAAACC
>CAUVFI010000206.1:0-2784 GCA_963551055.1 uncultured Campylobacter sp.
CAAAACGTGCCGGTACCCACGATACAAAGCGTGAAATTTCTGCTCGAAAAATACGGCGCGAACGGCAAAATCGCGGCGGAAATGGCAGCCTCGACGAGCGAAACCCCGACAGCCGTAACGGATAGGGCTTTACCTAACGGCGCAAATATTGCGAATAAAATTTCTGCCGGTGCCTATACTCCTGGCAGCGCGGGCGAAATTTTACCCGAGAAGACGGACGGGGCTTTGTCGTGCGATATAGGTAAAATTCTAGGCGGCGACGCCTGCTCCGCCGATATTACGGGCGGGGCAAGCATCCCTTCTAACGCAAAAAATGAAGCTCTTCAAGGCGGAATGGCGGATCAAATTTCGGTTGGTAGCAAAAGCGAAATGGACGGAATTTCACAAAGTAACGCGGGCAGCGAGGACGGCGCGAGCAAAATCCAAAACGCAGATAAAATTTCAAATGCGAGCGAAATTTCAAACGCAAAAAACCTTGAAATTCCAAGTGGCATGGCGAGTGGGAGTTTGGATGCGGATGAAATTTCAGGCGCGAATAAAATTTCAAGTGGCGGCGCAGACGGCGTATGCAACGTAAGCGGTAGCGCAAATGAAACAAACGGCATGGGTAGAGCAAATAACGTAAGCAGCGCAAGTAAAGCAAATGATAACGCAAACGGCGCGAATGATACAAACGGCGCAGGCCAAGCAAACAACGCAAGCGATGCGAGCGACATAAATGATACGAACGACGCGCATGGCGCAGGCAACGCAGTAGATTGCATAGGTAGCACAGGCGGCACGGATACAACACCAAAGCTCTACATCGTCGTGGGCGCCGACAACCTATCGGAGCTTCATAAATGGCGCGACTTTAGCGAGCTTCAGAAATTAGCGGAGTTTGTCGTGCTTACGAGGCCCGGCTACGAGATCCCGCGGCAGTGGGCGGACCTAAGGCGGATCGAGATTGCCGTAGATGCGAGCTCAAGCGGTTTTAGGCGAGATTTCAAAGGCGAAATCCCGCCCAAGATCGCAGCAGAGGTCATAAAATTTTATAAAAGGAAAGATATGCAAGATCCAAAGCAAAGGGCGGAAAAGATCGCCGAAATTTTAAACGAAAAGAAAGCCGAAGACGTCCAGATCATCGATATGGAGGGGCGCGAATACATCGCGAAATTCGTAGTTATCGCCACTATGCTGACCGCCCGCCACGCAGCCTCGCTCATCGAGGAGCTAAAAAGCGTGCTTAAGCCGCTCGGCGAGGAGTTTTTGGCTATCGAAAGCGGCGATGAGTGGAGTGTCGTCGATCTCGGCGACATCATAGTCCATCTCATCAGCGAGACTTACCGCGCCAAATACAATATCGAGGACTTCCTCGACAAGCTCAAAAAAGAGCAATTTTAAGGAGGGAGCGTGCCGAGACAGACCTGGAGCAGCAAGCTCACATATATCTTAACCGTCGCGGGCGCCACGATCGGCTTTGGCTGCACGTGGAGGTTTCCGTATTTAGTCGGCGAAAATGGTGGTGGCGCCTATGTGCTCATATTTTGCATCGCGATGATCGTGCTTGGGATCCCGATGATCTTGGTAGAAAACGTCATCGGACGCCGTGCGCTAAGAAACTGCGTCGATGCCTTCACGGCGCCTAAAAAGGACGGCTCGCGCATAAAGCCGGCATGGAAAATCGTAGGCATCATGGGCGTAATCGGCGCGTTTGGAATTTTAGCCTACTATATGGTCCTTGGCGGCTGGGTGCTAACCTACATCGTAAACATCGTAAGCGGCAACTTCGACCTCTCCGCGCGGATCACCGATCCCGCATTTACGCAAAAATTCTACGCAGATCATATCGAAAATAGCCCGCTCGGCGTCGGAGCTTACACGCTCGTTTTCATAGCGATCAACTGGTACATTTTGAAAAACGGCATCATCGAGGGAATCGAAAAATTTGTAAAATTTCTAATGCCTGCGCTATTTTTGTGCTTCATCGCGGTAATCCTTACAAATTTAACGCTTGAGGGGGCAAAGGAAGGCGTGAAATTTTATCTCGGCGTCGATTTTGCCAAGATTACGCCCAAGCTTTTGATCGACGTTTTGGGTCAGGTCTTTTTCGCGCTCTCGCTCGGTTTCGGCGTGATGATCACGCTGTCGAGCTTTTTAAACAAAGACGAGAAGCTGATGCAAACAGCCACCATCACCGCAGTCGTAAACACCCTCATCGCCGTGCTTGCGGGCTTTATGATCTTCCCGTCGCTCTTTAGCGCGGGGCTTGAGCCGAGCAGCGGCTCGTCGCTGGTTTTTAAAAGCCTGCCGATCGCGTTTTCGCACATGCCGTTCGGCAACGCCGTCGCGGTGGTCTTTCTCTCGATCCTGCTCATCGCCGCGCTTACGACATCCATCACGATCTATCAGGTCATCATAAATTTCATCGAGGAGCGCTTCGGCTTTTCAACGTTAAAGGCGGTAAATTTAACGCTCGGCGGCGTCTTCGTGCTCGGCAACCTGCCCTGCATACTCTCAAGCAGCGTGCTTGCGGACGTTAAAATTCTGGGGCGCTCGGTTTTCGACGCCTTCGACTTCGTAAGCGCGAACGTATTTTTCGTGCTAACGGCGCTGCTGTGCTGCATCTACGTGGGCTGGGTGCTGAAAAAGGACGCGATCTACGAGCTCACCAACGAAGGCGATTTGAGCGCGAGGCTCGCGGGAGTTTGGTTTTTGTACGTCAAATTTATCCTGCCGCTTATCATCGCGGTGATCTTCGGATACGGGATTTTCGGCTAAATTTAAAGCCGCGAGAGTTTTAAA
>CAUVFI010000207.1:0-2782 GCA_963551055.1 uncultured Campylobacter sp.
CGTCAAAATGCCCGCGCGCCCTATCTTCCCACATCTGCTCGCTCTAGCCGTGCGATAGGGCGCTCTGGCGGTAGCGCGCTTGGCAAAATACCGTCGCCAAAGCGGGATAATGCGCTAGGACAAGGTGCTGCGATGCGTTATGATGAGCGTTGGGCGAAGCCCGCTCCACAGCCGTACGAGCCTGCGCCTGAGACCGAGAAAAAGCGAGGGCTGATATTTTCGTCGCAGTGGGGCCCCGCCGCGCCGAAAAGTAAGTGGCAGCAGCACGAAGCCCCGACGGATGACGCTTCGTCGCGCAATGAGTCGGTGATGGATATGCTGCAGGACAAGATGAGCAGAGTCAAGGTGAATATGGAGCTAGTGCGCTAGCCTAGGCGGCACGCCGGCGCAATTTATATGCGTAGGCGGTTTAAATTTTGCTGCCTCTCGCGATACTGGCGCGGTGTGCAAACACGAACGGCTGACGTTTTTTCGGCTTTGCCGCCGTGCGAAACAATGCCCTAATGCTGCAATTAAAGATAGAATGTTCATATTTCGTCCACTTGCTTTGAATTTCACGGCTGCATGCTGCGCTGCTAGGATAAACCATACTGCACTCGTTTTGCGCGAGTGAGCGCTGCGACGATACTGTGGGTAAAATTTCGCGGAAATTTCAAAAGCTTAATTTTGTAATTTTATGTCGCAGGACTTCGCTTGCCATCAAATTTTGTAGAGTTTCGCCTGCTAGCGGAATTTTTAGAATTTTATTTAGATAGCGGAATTTTATAGAGCTCTATTCGCTCAAATTTCGTGGCGAAATGAAATTTTTTGCAAGCGCGAAAGCAAAATTTAGCAAGTGAAATTTTGCAGGCAAAATTCTAGCGGCGGTCAAATGGTGCTTTGTTAATCGTTAGGTTCCATTGTTTGCGCGGACTATAATAAATTCTGCGTAAATCACGGCTTTGCTGTGCTTTTTATTTTCCCTCATCGCGGCTTTTATTATAATTCTGCAGTAAAATTCTGCGGCGGCTAGCGAGCGCGAATTATTAAATTTTAACCCCATTTTGAATAAAATAGCGCAAAAAATTCTAAAGGCTTAAATTTGAAAAATCGCTATCCGACCCGCCAAATATCCGTCGGCTCCGTCAAAATCGGCGGCGGCGCGCCCATCTCCGTGCAGTCGATGAGCTTTTCTAAAACGAAGGACGTGGAGGGCACGCTAGAGCAGATAAACCGCCTGTATTTCGCGGGCTGCGACATCGTGCGCTGCGCCGTGCTCGATAAAAGCGACGCAGACGCGCTCGCACGCATCAAAAAAAGCTCGCCGCTTCCCATCGTAGCGGACATCCATTTTAATTTTCGCTTGGCGCTGCAGGTTGCGGAGTTTGTCGATGCTATCCGCATAAATCCCGGCAATATCGGCGGCAGAGACCGCATCAAAGAGGTCGTGCGCGCGTGCAAAGCTCGCAGCCTGCCTATTCGTATCGGCGTAAATTTGGGCTCGCTAGAGGAGCAGTTTGAGCAAAAATACGGCCGTAGCGTGGAGGCGATGGTGCAAAGCGCACTGTATAACGCCGCGCTGCTGCAGGATCAGGACTTTAGCGACATCGCGATCTCGCTTAAGACTTCGGACGCGCCAAGCACGGTGGCTGCGTATCGCGCGCTACGCCCGCTATGCGAGTATCCTTTTCATCTTGGCGTGACCGAGGCCGGGACGAAATTTCACGCGAGCATCAAGAGCGCGATCGCGCTAGGCACGCTTCTGATGGAGGGTATCGGCGATACGATGCGCGTGAGCATCACGGGCGAGCTTGAGGAGGAGATCCGCGTCGCGCGCGCGATCCTGCAGGACGCGGGCGTGCAAAAAAGCGGCGTCAATATCATCTCGTGCCCTACCTGCGGGCGTTTGCAAAGCGATCTGCTAAGCGCGATCAAAATCGTCGAAGAAAAAACCGCGCACATCAAAACGCCGCTAAATATCAGCGTCATGGGCTGCGTCGTAAATGCGATCGGCGAGGCGAAGGGCGCGGACGTGGCGATCGCGTTCGGCAACGGGCGCGGCATCGTGATGCGCCACGGCGAAGTGGTCGCCAAACTCGATGAGAGCAAGCTCGTGGAGCGATTTTTGCAAGAGGTCGAGGACGAGGTGCGGGTTCGCGAAGGAGCGTAAGGGCTGCGGGGCGCCTAGCCGGTTCAAGCTGCTATGGTGCGTGGTTCAGCCGCGCGGCTCGGTATTTTGGCGCGTTGAGCTCATCGCGGTTCGTTTAGGCTCATCAACACAGCGCGTCTGAGGCGTGAAATTTTAAAATTTCGTCTCTATGCGGCGCTTTTAAATTTGAGCCTTTGGGAATGCGGCTTGTAATTCTGGATTTAAATTTTAGCTCTGGAATTTTGTTTTTAAATTTTGATTTTGAAATTTTTAACTTTGCAATTCGCCGTGAAATTTTATTTTAAAATTTGAGCCTCGCGATTGGGCGCCAAATTTGCGGCGTAAAATTTCAAAGCACGGCGCAGGAGTTGAGCCGCGTAAATTTAGCGCGACGGACGCACCGTTTGCGAAACAGCGGGCGAGCGTTAAATTTAAATGCACGGTATTCGGCTCATTATTTAAGGCGTTTGAAAATTTCAAATCGCGACGTTTTGGTTTAAATTTAGAAAGGTTTGCTCGCCGCAGCTCGGGCGCAAAATTTAACGCCCGAGCTTGTAGCGCTAAATTTTAATAGGCGGGCTTAAAATTTTAAAGAATTCTAAGCCCTAGCGAAATTTCAAGCTCTATGAAATTTCAAAATTTTAAATCCGCCGC
>CAUVFI010000208.1:0-2778 GCA_963551055.1 uncultured Campylobacter sp.
ACGGACGATGCGAATGCGCGGCAAATTATCATAAATTTAAAGCGTAGCGGCGCTGCGCGATCTCATCAAATATGCAGAAAATTTTACGGCAAATTTAAAACGCAGTCTCGCGGAATTTAGTGCGGCGGATTAAAATGCGGCTTGCAGCGGTTGGCGCGGCAAATTTGCTTTGCGGTTGCAGTTAAATTTTCCGCCGCGCGGAGTAAATACCGCGCAGAGGTTAAATTTGCCGCATAGAAGCTAAATTTTGCGCCGCAGTTAAATCGACAATAGTTAAATCGCAGCGAGCTCAACGCTGCAAATTTAGAGCTCACAAAGCGTAAGCGCTTGACTTAGGCTGAGCCGCGATCTCTTTACTATAAGATGCCTATTGTTCGCATTCCTGCGGCTGTCTAAAACAAACCGCACAACGCTTTAAATTTTAAAATTTTATTTGAATAAGCTATTTACGCTCTCGTCGTGATATACGCGTCTGATGACCTCGCCGAAGAGCGGAGCGACGCTGATTACCTTGATGCGGTCGCTTTCCTGCTTTAGCGGGATCGTGTCGGTCACGACGAGGCCGTCCAGCGCGCCGCTTTCGATGCGCTCATATGCCGGGCCGCTTAGCACGGCGTGCGTGCAAAACGCGCTGACGCTCTTCGCGCCCTGTTCTTTAAATGCACCCGCGGCCTTGACGATGGTGCCCGCGGTATCGATCATATCGTCGATTAGGATCACGTCCTTGCCCGCGACGTCGCCGATGATGTTCATCACCTCGCTTTTGTTCGCCTCCTCGCGGCGCTTATCGACGATCACCAGATCGAGCGAGAGCTTTTTAGCGAAGCTTCTGGCGCGCGCGACACCGCCCACGTCGGGGCTGGCGATGATCGGATTTTTTAAATTTTTCTCTTTCAGGTAGTCCAAAAATATCAGCGAGCCGTAGAGGTTATCAACGGGCACGTCGAAAAAGCCCTGTATCTGCCCCGCGTGCAGATCCATCGTGACGACGCGGTCGATCCCCGCCGTCTGCATCATATTTGCCACGAGCTTCGCGCTGATCGGCACGCGCGGGGCCGCCTTGCGGTCTTGGCGAGCGTAGCCGAAGTAGGGCACGACCGCCGTGATCGAGTTCGCGCTGGAGCGCTTCAGCGCGTCGGTTAGGATCAGAAGCTCCATCAGATTGGAGTTTGCGGGCGCGCAGGTGGGCTGGATGACGAAGACGTCCTTGCCGCGCACGCTCTCGCCGATCTGGACGCTGATTTCGCCGTCGCTGAAGGTTTTGATCGCGCATTCGCTAAGCGGTAGCGAGAGATATTTGGAGATTTTTTTGGCAAATTCGGGATTTGCGGTGCCGGAGAAAATTTTATATCCGCGCATTTTGATGACCTTTGGATTGAAATTTGCTCGAATTCTACACCAAAAGCGCTAAATTTTAGCTAATTCGCCCGCTGCGCTCGCGTAAAATTCATAAGCGAGCATCGCGGACCGCCGCACGTTTGCGAGATAAATTCTTTAAAATTTCAGGGCGGCTCGGCTTGCCGCGGTTTTACCATGGCGAAATTTAGCTTTGGATTGTAGCCGATACGCGCGCGGGCCATCGGAGCCTGCGTTTTCTCGCTAGTAGCTGCGCGGATGCGGCTAAAACCGTATTGAAAAGTTTTATGAAAGTCTGAGGGAACGCATCAGGCATGGGTACGGCTAAAACCGTATTGCAGAGAGCAGGGTGCCGATGAGCGCGAAATTTTATATTTGCGATACAGACAGGCAAAATTTTATCTTTGGAATCATAGTGAGCGCGCGTTTAAATTTAGATTTGAGCTTGCACGGGACAGACTGCGCGAATACTTTGCGGCGCGCTAAATTTAGGCTGCCGCGGCGCATAAATTTTATATTTCTTGGGCGGTTAAATTTAAAATGTGCTTTGCTTTGGTGAAAATTTAGAGCTCGCTTTGGCGATCAAATTTAAAGCTTGCTGTTTAGAGCTCGATCGCGCGCCGCAAAATTTTAAAATTTATCGCGCAGTTTTGGTCTATCGCGTAAATTTAGACACCGCCCTTGCGCGCTTAAATTTTAAAATCGCGCAGGCTAGCTTCGTCGCGCAAATTTCGATATCGTTTTTACTTGCTTAAATTTTAAAATGGCACGGCGCGGAGATAAATTTAAACCGCAGCGGGCGCTATTCCGTGATTTTGGTGGGCTCGCCGAAGAGTCTATTCATCTCGGAGATCAAAATTTCCTTGCCGTCCTGCGCGCCGTTTGCGAGCTCGGCGAGACCTGCCTTGGCGGCGCGCACGCTCTTGCTCGTATCGCGAGGCCTTGCAGCGTAGTTTTGCGGATCGGTGGATCTTAACAGATCATCCTTGGGCGGCTGTTTTTCGCCCTCGCCGCTAGCGCCGTTTTTTTTCAGTTTTGCCGCTTTCGGCACGAAATTTTCTTCGTAATTTTCGCTGTCGTTTGAAATTTCATCCTGCTCTGAGTTTGCGGTCCTGCTCGCGCCCAAGTCAGAATTTTGCGCGCCGCTTGTCGTAGCGCTGGAATTTTCAAGCGGTTTTGCCGCACTGCCCGCCCCGTCCTTTGCTTTGCCATTCGCTGCACTATCTACGTTACTAGGGGCGAAATTTTTCGCGCTGTTTTGCGCAGAATTTTCCTGCTTCTGCGGCGCGCCCTGCTCGATCTTGATGGCTGCGCTCTCGCCGAAAAGCGATTTTAGCACGCTATTGATCGCTCGCGAGCCCTTGCGCAGGTACTCTCTGTCCTGTCCCTGCGCGCGCGAGAGCAGATACAGCGTGCCGCGCT
>CAUVFI010000209.1:0-2777 GCA_963551055.1 uncultured Campylobacter sp.
TTTTTAGATATTTAGTTAAATTTTCTTTTGCGGCGGCGTGATTTTTTAAAAAATCCGTGTGAGCATTTGAATCACAAAAATTCGTCGCACAAAAAATTCCGTAAGCGGGAATTTGAAATTTTTGTGCTACCTTGAGAACCGCAAAAAATTCCATATTTTCTAAAAAATAACCTCGCTCAAAGAATTTTAACGCGGATTTTTTATCGGTCGTGATAAAATTTGAGCTATTGGTTATTGTTTCATATGAAACATCGGCAGAATCCCTAGCTATAATTTCATAGTTAATTGGAGAGTATGAAAGTTCATAAAGCGCCGATATCTCGCAGTTTACAGCCGATCTGCTTTCATAAATTTTTAGAATTTCACCCTCTTTATATAGCCCTGCAGAACCCACGAAAATGATCTCGCTCGGCAATGCATTTAAAATTTTATCGGGATTTTGAGATAAATTCGCCTTTCTCGAGGCGGACGGATTTGCTAAATTTAGCTCATTGTCCGCTTGCGAGTGCGTCGCAAAAGGCGCCAGAGCCGCTAAATCCGCCGCCCGCTCATCCGCAAAATCGCGCTCATATTTAGCGTAAAAGCCTGCCATAGCGCGCTTTTGCAAAAATGCCGTCAGATTTATGCTCATATCGATTAGCCCCACGCCCATAGGTAGCGCGAATGGAAATACTTCGTTTCGTCCCGCCGAGATTATCATTTGCGTATCGCACCTTTGTTATTTTTATCTAATCATAGCCAAATATCAATAAATTTAAGGCTAAATTTTAAAATTCGGCGCGGTAAAATAGCGAATAAATTAAAAATAAATTTAAGCAAATTCTCAGGGGGGGGGGAGGGGTATTATTGAGACTAAAATTTAAATAAGGAGAGCGTATGGATAAATATGAAAAATTTGTGTTGTCGTTCTTTACGGGAATATTATCGAGTGCTTTGACTACGTTATTTATAAATGGGATTGGTGCCAATACTTTGAGTTCTTTGGTATTGATCGTTTTAAGCGCTATCTCTATTTTTGGCATTTCTTGTATATTTTTTGTAACCAATAAAAGAGAAGAAAGAGAAAAACAAGAGCAAGAAATTAAAAATGAGCAAAAGCACAAACATACTATATTTTATTACTATGAAATTTAAATTTTTAAAGGAGAAAAAATGAAAAAAATTATTTTAAGTTTAGTCGCTTTTGTGTCTTTAGTGTTTGCAGATACCGATTATAATTTTGCTACAGAACTCGAAAAAAAATGCACAAGTATCGGCACAACAAATGAATGCTATGGTGCTGGATTAATATATCACTACGGTGCAGAGGGAGTAAAATTGAATTATGATAAGGCCCTAAAATTCTTTAAAAAAGCATGCGAAGCAAAAGAAGATAGTAAGGAGAAATTTAAAATTTAGTAGTTGCTTTCAGTTGGGACTCATGTATGAAAATGGACGCGGAACGAAACAAAACTACAAAAAAGCGATGGAACTATATACAAAAGCATGCAATGAATATAAAAATGACGGCGATTGCTTTGGGCTTGCTTATGCGTATGAATATGGGATTGGCGTAAAACAAGATAAAGTAAAAGCCGCTGCAGTATATAGAAAAATTTGTGATGCCGATAACGTTTTTTCTGCTTGCTATAACTTCGCCTTGTATAATGAAAACTACGGCGATAAGCAAAAAGCCATGATATATTATAAAAAAACATGCGATATAGGCAGATATGATTACGGCGTGCAAAATCATTCTGAAGCTAAGGAGTTTTGGCAAAGGGCTTGCAATATGTATGAAATTTTAAAATAAAATTTAACTATTTAGCCGCTTCGGCAGCTAAATTTCGGCTATATGATTTAAATTTGGCTGGAATTCTACAACCTCACCTCGATGCCTTGCCGCCTTAAATATTCTTTTAGCGCCTTAATTTCGATCTCTCTGAAGTGAAAAATCGACGCCGCTAAGCATGCGTCTGCGCCCGCTAAAAATGCGTCTTTGAAGTGCTCCATTTTGCCTGCGCCACCGCTTGCGATCACGGGTATATCAAGCTCGCTAAAAATCCGCGTTAAATTTAACTCAAATCCGTTTTTAACGCCGTCACAGTCCATCGACGTGAGTAAAATTTCGCCCGCACCGCGCTCCTGCGCCTCTTTTGCCCAAGCAAGCGCATCTCTGCCGGTATCTAGCCTGCCGCCGTTTATAAACACGCTATAGCCGCAAGACTCGCCGTTCCCAGTTAAAATTTCATCCTGCGAGCTGCGTGAAGTCTCTCTAAAATTCCGTGCTTCGTTGCGTAAATTCGCGTCCGAATTCCGTGCGCCGTCGTGCAAACTCTCGCTCAAATTCCTCGCCGCGCCATATAAATTACCGCGCGAAATTTCGCTCGTTTTCTTCGTATCGATCGCGACCACGACGCACTGCGAGCCGAATTTATTCGCCGCTTCATCTATCAAGTTTGGATTTTTGATCGCGGCCGAGTTGAGGCTAATCTTATCGCAACCGACGTTTAGCAGGCGCGAGATATCATTGATCGTGCGGATGCCACCGCCCACGGTTAGCGGGATAAAAAGCTCGCACGCAACGCGCTCTACGACGTCTACGATCGTATCGCGCCCCAGATGTGACGCCGTTATATCGAGGAAGCACAGCTCGTCCGCGCCCTCCTCGTTGTAGCGTTTGGCTATCTCGACCGGATCGCCCGCATCCACGAGACCTACGAAATTTACGCCCTTTACCACCCGTCCGTCTTTGACGTCAAGGCACGGGATTATGCGTTTTGCGAATCTATTCAAAG
>CAUVFI010000210.1:0-2776 GCA_963551055.1 uncultured Campylobacter sp.
CGCGCAGAGCCAGCTCTTTTAGCTCGAAGGGCTTTTTGAGGTAGTCGTCGCAGCCGCTTCCAAAGCCGCTTTCGACGTCTTGCAGAGTATTTAGCGACGTCGTGAAAATGCACGGAGCGCCACACCCCGCCTCGCGCAGCTCGCGAAGTAGCGCAAAGCCGTTGCCGCCGATGATTTTGACGTCGAAGATCCACAGATCGAAGCTCTTTTCGTATGCTAAAGAGAGCGCCTCGTCGTAGCTTTTGCTGCCGCTTACCTCGTGCCCCGCGCCGCGCATATAGGTGCACATCATGTCTAGCAGCATCCCCTCGTCCTCGACGATCAAAACTCTTGCCATAGCCCTCCTCCTTGCGTAGAATTTTTGAAATTATACCCTGTGAAATTCCACGTAAAATTTAATTGCAAAATTTCACGGCAAATTTTATCGCAGCGAAACAGCGCGTCTTAGCTTAAAAGTATGCTTACTAAATTTAGGCTTGTAAGATTGCTCGCCTAGTATTATTCGCGCGGCGCAAGAAACTAAAATTTTACGATATAAAATTTTCGCGCCGCGAAATTTTAAAATTTACAGGTAAAACACTGGGCTTTAAAATTCCGCCGCTATGAAATTTCAAAATTTTGTATCATAAAATTTCGCGGCGCAGAATTTCAAAACCTCGCCTGTGCCGATAAAATTTTGCGAAATTTCATCGGCGCTACGCCGCATAAATTTCAAGCTAAAATTCTAAAATTCTCGCGCCGTGTTTCGATAAAACAAAATTCCGCGTAAGTGCTGCGCGGAACTACGTAGCTTGCGCGCGGGCAGCTATTGCTGCGTCATAGGACACGGAGCGGCGCCCGCGTTTTGATTGCACGGCATCTCGCCTCTTGGCGGCATTGCCGAACCCGCGCCGTCACCCATCCCTTTATGCGGCATATGGCCGCACTCGCCGGGAGCCGCCTGCGATCTGTGCGGACCAAACCCGTGAGCGGGCCTTTTAAATTTGCCGAAATTGCCGCGGTCTTTAAGCTCGATATCCAGCCTATCTGCCTGCTCGACGCTTAGCTTGCCCGCCTGGGCGTTATAGTTTTTTCTAAACTCGTCTAGGAATTTCTCGCGATCCTCGACGCTCATAGCGTCCAGTTTCTTTTTAAACTCCGTCTTAAATCCGCGCTTGAGATCCCTTGCCTGCGCTCTTAGTTCACCCGCGCGCTTGTCGATCTCAAACGCCGCTTCGCTTAAGCTCTTAGCATCGGCGCCCGCGACTGCAGCATTGATCTGCTCGGGGGTGCTTGAGCTAAAATCTGCGGCGAACAGCACGCCCGCGACTAAAACGCTTGCTAAAACAATCTTTTTCATTCTCTCTCCTTTGTGAAAGTTAGCGTGATTGTAATAAAAAGTCGTGAAGAAAAAGTTAAATGAAGCTCGCGCTGCCAAAATAGCTCGGAGCCGTAAATTTAGAACTTCGATTTAAATTTGGAAAATTTACGCCGCCGCGGCAAAAATAGAGAGTAATGCGCGTAAACGGAGTTAAAATTTTAAAATTTTAAGCGGAAAGCAAGAGGTACGCAGCGCGTAAATTTAGCATAAATTCGCGCTACATAGGTTGTATTAAAAGCCTGCCATGCGTAAATTTAATGACAAGGCGGGTATGTATCGGCGTTGCGGGCGGCGAAATTTCGTCGCGTAAATTTAACCGCAGGGCTGCTAAATTTAGAGATTGCGGATGATTAAATTTCATCCGCAACGAAGCCTATTTTATAACGCCGCAGACCATTCTAGCGCCGCCGCCGCCGAGCGGCTTCGGATGGTCGCTGTGGTTATCGCCGCCTACGTGAACCATCAGCGAGTGGCCTTTTAGCTCATCTAGGCTCTTGATCTTCGGAGCTAGCACCGGATAGACCGCATTGCCCTCAGCATCGACGAAAAGTGCAGGCAGATCGCCCTTGTGGCCGCTATCGTCCCAAGCAAACGAATGTTTTTTAGTATCGTTCGGATCCCAGTGGCCGCCAGCTTTCATCCCAAGACCCTTCTCATTTGCGCCGCAGTCGGCGTTTTGATGCACGTGAAAACCGTGCGCGCCGCTAGCAAGACCTTTTAAATTCGGGAAAAACGCCACGCCGTAGTTCGTCTCGACCGCTACGACCTCGCCGACGGTTACGTTGCCCTTCTCGCCCAGCTGCTCCATCGCGATGACAAGGTGCTTGCCGGTCTTAGGGTCGAAATTTTGCATATCGCCGTGCTCGTGAGCGATCAAGGCGCTTGCGACTAAAATTGATGAAATTAAAAATTTCTTCATGAAAAATCCTTTAAAATAAAATGCGAGTGTAATTTTATCCAAAAAATACTTAAAAAATAATTTTTCTTATTTAGATAAATTTCGCTTTTTATCTAAAAGACTTATCGCGAAGAATAAAATCAAGCTGAAAATTACTAGCAAAACACTTAAAATCAGCGCCCGCTCATTCTCGCCGTCATACACGGCGCCCATGATCGCAAGGCCTAGCGTGTCGGTTTTGCCCACGATATTTCCGCCCAGCATCAGCGTGATACCCACTTCGCCAAGTCCGCGCTAGAGCGCTAGAATGAGCGCGGAGCCGAGCGTTTTAAGCGAGCTTGGAAGGATAACGAAGAGGAAAATTTGAGCTCTGTTTTTGCCCAAAATTTGCGCGGCTTCGATTAGGCTCTTCGGAAAGAGCTCAAAGCTCGCACACACGGGCTTTACAAACAGCGGTAGCCCCACCAAAAATGCGGCGATTACCAATGAAGAAAAGTTAAAAACGATGTCTAAATTTA
>CAUVFI010000211.1:0-2764 GCA_963551055.1 uncultured Campylobacter sp.
GCTACGGCAAGCACTTCAACCCCTGCATCGACTGCCACGGATATATGTTTAAGACTGCGCTCGCGATGCTACAAAGCGAAGGGGCGAGCTTCATCATCACTGGCGAGGTGCTCGGACAGCGCCCGATGAGCCAGCGCGCGCAGGCCTTAGCTCAGGTCGGCGGGCTTAGCGGCGATGAGGAGGGGCTGATCCTGCGACCACTGTGCGCGAAGCTGCTGCCGCCCACGACGCCCGAGATCAAGGGCTGGATAGATCGCGACGCGCTACTTGACATCAGCGGGCGCGGGCGGGCTAGACAGATGCAGCTGGCGGCGGAGTTCGGCTTTGAGGACTATGAAACGCCCGCAGGAGGCTGTCTGCTAACCGTGCAGAGCTTCAGCAAGCGGATCAAGGATGCGGTAAAATTTGAAAAGATCGAAACGCCCGTGGATGCTGAAATTTTAAAATTTGGACGCCATCTGCGCTTGCCGGGCGGAGCCAAGCTCATAATCGGACGCGACGAGAGCGACAACAAAAAGCTTGCCGCCGTGCAAAATCCAAAATTTAGCGAGATAAAATTTAAAGATGACGTCGTGGGCGCGCTAAGCCTGCTAAGCAGGGGCGCGAGCGAGGCGGATAGAGAGCTTGCGGCGAGGCTGGCGCTAACATACGCCAAAACGGACGCCGCGCGCAGCTATGCCCTGCTCATAGACGGCAGCGAGCTGAGCACAAGCCCATTTGAAAGCAAGGATGCTGCGCGCGAGTATTTTGTGTAAAATTTAAACCGCCATCCAGGTTGTATTTGATAGGCGTAAAAACGATACATAAGCGCAAGAAGCTGCAATGGCAGATACAAGAGTAAAATTTAAAACAGCAGCGTCTGAAAAACGAACCGAAAAAGCGGGCGCCGCGAACTAAATTCGGCTATCGCAAGAGCCAAATAGGCATAAATTTAAAAGTGCGAGCCGTTAAATTTAAAAGCAAAAGCGAGCAAATTTTATAGGCTCAAGGAGCGTTTATGGAGTATTTCAAACCGTTTTTCGTAAAGATCCCAGGCCGCGCCAGAGATGACGATCACACGAGCGCGCACGAGTAGATCATCGCGCCGCTACTGCAAAACGCGCTCGCCGCCTACGTCTATAACGGCCGCAAATATAGCATCGTGGGAGCTTTCGGTAGCGTTGAGCATCCGCTAAACTTAAGCGAGTTTAGTTTTCTCGTGCGCGAGCGGGTCAAATTTCGCCTCGATCTAGCGCGCGAATGCGTAAACGGCGCCGAGATCTTTTGGAACGCCTGCAATTTTAGGCGCGGCTCGGTTATTATTTTGCTCGATGGAGAGTTTGATTTGGTGCCTATTTTACGCCGCTGCGCCGAGATAAGCATAGACGAGACGCCAAACATGGGCAACAGCCCCACAACGACCAAGCTTGCCAAGCGCGCGATGAGCGAGGGGCGGATCGCCGTGCTTTTTAGCGCATCAAACGGAATAGAGTGGATGGATATCTATGCGCCCGAGGCAGTGCAGGATAAAATTTTAAAACTTGCGGATGAGATCAACGGGGATGAAATTTAAAAGCCGAGCTCTGCATTAAATTTTACGCCGGATAGGATTATGCGCCCCTGTGCGCGCAGACAAAAGTAGAGGTCGAGAACATAGGTTTCGCCTATCACCCTCTGCGCCTTGCCAAAAGATAAAACAAAATGATCGCCGTCAAAACCGCCGCGATTGCGGCGTAAATTTTACCCATGCCGCCGTAACTTTTGGAGCCGTCGCTTAAATACAGATTTATTATCGCGCCGTTGTCCGTTGAAATTTCAAGCTTCGCGCCCTTTGCGCCGTTTAGCTTTACGCGCAGCATATTTGCCGCGGGGCTTGAAATCTCGGGCTTATCCATCAAAGAGTAGCTGGTTTTGTAGCTTTTCATCAAATCGTTGCAGTCTTTGGGCGCTACGAATATATCGTAAAACGCGCCGTTTTTCACGCTCAGATTTTCTCCGCCTTGCACGACGAAGTATCTAAATTTAGGCGCTTGCGTGATAAACTCCCACCGTAGCGTCTTTTGCTTCCCGCCCTGCTCGTAATTAAACTCCGCGCCATATTTGGCGTCAAATTTAAAAACATCTCTGCTGAAAAGCACAAACTGCCTATCGCTTAAAATGGCGTTAGGATCGGAGTTTTTGTCTAAAATTTTAACGTTTTGAAGCTCCCTGCCGCCTTCGTAAATTTTAAAACTTTTCATCGCTACGGGCGGTTCCTCGGCATTAAACTCCACGCTTACGGGATTTGCGGTGATTTTGCACTCGGGCATGGGGTCTGGAATTTCATTGCTGAAAAATGCGAGAGCAGGCTCGTCGTTCGGGTAGTAGACGTAAGGGCGCGAGTTCAGCGCGGTAGCGCTTTTGAACTTATCCTCCCTCATCCGTAGCGTTTCATTTTTACACATCCCCAGTAGAAATTTGCCGCTTCCTTCGTCGTTTAAATTCCGCGAGCAAAAGGCATTGAGGCGCGAATTTCCCATCTCAAAAACGTAGCTACTTTTTTTGCCGTGCTCAAAATAGCCGATGCCGATCTCATCTGAAGCAAAATCCAAAAATGCAAATCTATGGTAAATCGCGCTTAAAAGCCCGTCGATCGCGCTTTTTAGATCGCTTGAGTTATAGGATAAATTTTCACTCACGACGGCATTATAGCCTGCGTAAAAAGCGCGCTTTGACGGATTTTCGCCCGTGAAATTCGGCTTGCCAGGGCTCTCGTCGTGCGACATCGCCTCGTTTGCGACGACAT
>CAUVFI010000212.1:0-2746 GCA_963551055.1 uncultured Campylobacter sp.
TCCACCGCTCATCGGGAACGCTAGAAGAGACGATCGAGACGAGCTGCTCAAACTCCCCGCGCGCCGTATATAGCTCGCCGTCGACGAAAAACGGCGGAAAGCCCGCACTCCAGCCCTCTGGGGCGTTTATGATCTTGCCGCGCCTGGAGCGCAGATTTTTGCCGTCCCAGATCGCGCGCACGCCGTCTAGCTTCTCGCTAACGACCCAGCCCGTGATATTCATGCCCGGGACATATTCTTTAAGCAGCATCGGTTTAAATTTAGCCTCGTCCGCGACCGCGCCGCAGAGCAAAAATAGCGCACCCAAAACTGCGCCTTTTAAAATTTTAAAAATTTCACTTCGCATATGCCGCTAGCTCCCTTTCTATAAAGTCGCAAAAAACGGGCGTGTAGCTCATTTGCGCGCACTCTTTTTGCAAAAATTCGCCCATCACCGCGATGTAATTCAAATAATCGTCCTTGGTGATCTTGCCGCGCAAAAGCTCGTATTTCAAAAACAGCCAGTAGGTGTTGAGCACGTCGGATCTGCAGTACTCGTCGATCTTGGCCTGCTCGCCTCCGTAATACAGCTGCAGTACCTGATCGCCGTGCACGTCGTATTTGCCGGGAAGGCCCACGCTAGCGCAGATATGATCGAGCTTGAGCCCGCGCACGGCACCAAAATCGCTGATGTGATCGAGCAGATCCAGATGAAACCGCCCGTCGTAGCGGCTGCGGTAGTTCTCCCATTTGCTCTTGTTGTTATCGCGATCGTTCGTCTCAAAATACGCCGCGGCACTTAGATCATAACACATCGCGCGCGCCATAATCATCGGCAGATCGAACCCGCGCCCGTTGAAGCTCACGAGCCGCGGATTAAAATCCTCGATGAAGGCTAGGAATTTTGCGATTTTATCGCGCTCGTTCTCGCCATCAAGCGTCGAGACGCGCAAAAACCTGCCGAATCCGTCCGCCATCACGGCGCTAATGCTAACGACGCGGTGGAAGCAGACGGGCAGGAATTCGCTGCCGGTTTTTTCTTTGAAAATCTCCATCGCCCTAAGCGAGAGCAATTTGTGGTTTAAAATTTTGCTTTTATCCGCGTTAAAGATCAATTGCTCGCCGTAAATTTTAAAATTTAGCGCGTTTAACGCGGGATCTTGCGCGGAATTTGAAGCGAGATTTTCGCTCTTTGAGCTTTGGGACGCAGAGCTTTGAGGCATAAAACTTTCCGCCGCGAAATTCTGAGGCGCAGGGCTTTGCGGCGCGGATTTTTCTATCGCGGCGCCCTGTGTCGCGGAGCTTTGAGACGCGGTATCGTCGTAGGTTAAATTTAGCGATGCGGAATTTTTGAGCGCCGTATTTTGCGGCACTAAATTTTGCTCTGTGGAATTCGATGCGGAATTTTCGCTCGCAAAATTTCCCTGCGTTGGATTTTCAGCGGAATTTTCACTCGCAAAGCTTTTAAGCGCAGCGTCTTGCTGCGTAAAGCTTTGCAGTGCGGAATTTTGCTCGGAATTTTCTATTTTAAAATTCTGCTCCGCCGAATTTACAGCAAAATTTAAAGACGCGTTTTGTTTCTCGCTGCCGATCTTTTGCGAGAGCTGCGCGTCAAGAAGCTTTGCGAAGCTTTTTTTATTGAAAGGCTCGAAGCAGCCCGCGATCGCGTCCTCATCCAGCACCCGCATCAGCGCCGCTACGTCGGGGATCGTCTCGCAGTCGAATACGCAGATGTAATCCTTTTTCATCAAGCTCCTTTCTAGCGGCTTTTACCGCTTTTTTCAAAAACGGCTCTGAAATAATCCTCTATCTCCATGCCGTTTTTAGGTATGCTCGCTAGATCGAGCTCCTTGCTCATCCGAGGTTTTCATTGCCGCTTCCAATCTTAAAATTTTACGCTGCCGTATTTTCGCGGCAAAAGGGGCGTGCGCGGAGGCGCGGCAAATTTCGCTACCGCTCGCTGCGGCGTAATTACTGTGCACGAAAGCGCGCCGGCCGTTAAATTTATCCTTCGATCAAGCGTCTGATACCCGGCAAAAGCTCGCCGGACGCCTCGCAAATCCTGCTTCGCAGCACGCTAAAATCGCCGCAGTAATCGCCCAGAAGCTGCAAAATATCGTCTCTGATGGCTTGCGAGCGCTCGGTAAGAAGCAGCTCCTGCAAAAGGGCGAAAATTTCGCTCTCATGCGCCAGCGTGCAGCCGTAGTAGGGATCAAGGTAATAATCTAGACACAACAAAAGCGAGGCCTTTTCGGCTTCGTCATCGCCTCGCAAAACGGCGGCGATACCCTCTATGCCGCCTTCTGCTATCCGTCTATGACTATCGTCGTAAAAAACTGCGCGCGTCAAATTTAGCCTTTTTACGTGTCGTTTTACTCGGCCTTGGCCGCATCCCACGCGAGGATCGTCTTACCCTCGGCGTCGGTAGCCACGTCGCCCATGCCCATGATGTTGTAGCCGCAGTCGACGTAGTGAACTTCGCCTGTCACGCCGCTAGCAAGGTCGCTGAGTAGATACATCGCGCTCTTGCCGACGTCTTGCGTCGTGACGTTGCGTTTTAGCGGCGCGTTGATCTCGTTGTAGCGTAAAATCATCCTAAAGTCGCCTATTCCGCTTGCGGCAAGCGTTTTGATAGGGCCCGCGCTGATAGCGTTTACGCGGATGCCGCGCGCGCCAAGATCGTGAGCGAGGTAGCGGACTGAACTTTCAAGAGCTGCTTTTGCGACGCCCATTACGTTGTAGTGAGGAACGAATTTCGGTCCGCCAA
>CAUVFI010000213.1:0-2745 GCA_963551055.1 uncultured Campylobacter sp.
GCTTTAGCTTTAACCTTCCGGCAAGGCTTACCTCCTCGCTCGCTTTTTTATCCTCGGTATCTTTTATGTAGCCGAATTTCTCTTTAAACTCGGCTATGCTCATATCTTTTTTTAGAAAGTGCGGATAGGGATTAGCCCCTAAATTCCGAAGTTCCGACGCCTTGTCTATCCTTTGGATCTCTAACTGGCTATCAAACAATCTACTTCCTTTTTACCGCGCATTCAGGGCAAATTCCATACAGCTGCATCATATGTCCCGTAAGCGTAAATCCGTGCTCTTTGGCGACGGCAAGCTGCTTGCGTTCGATAGTAGCATCTTGAAATTCTATGATCTTATTGCAGCTTTTGCAGATTAGATGGTCGTGGTGAGGCTTGTTCGCAAGCTCAAATTTCTTACCCTGCGCGCCAAATGAGATCGATGTCGCCATACCTGAATCCTCAAGCAAATTTAAGGTGCGATACACCGTCGCTATGCCTACGTTCAGCTCCGGGAATTTCGCTTTGATCTCGTTGTGAAGCGCCTCAGGCGTGAAGTGTTTGTTATTGTTATAAAGCGTGCGGAGCAAAACCTCGCGCTGCTTAGTATATTTTAAACCGCTAGCGGCAAGTGCCTTTTTAAACTCAACAATTAGAGCGTCAAACTCTAAATTTTCGATTTTTGCATTCATAATTTTGTCCTTTCTGTAGAATTTACTTCTGAACTGGCGTTAAAATCGCTAGGTTCAGTGCTTTGATTTTGATCCGAGTTCATACGGGTGGTAGAATTTTGATCTTTTAAGAGCTTATCATCCATCTTAGAACCGATAGAATCCAAGCTTTGTTTGATCTTCGGATCGTCTTTGAGATTTAAAATCCAGTTTCCTATTTTTAAAAAAATCGGCGCAGTTTTGCTGCTTTCAAAATACTTTTTAGTCTGTTCGTTCATCGACATAGGACCGCTTGCAAGCGTAACGATAACGGCAAAAATCAAGAAAATTTTACTTACGCTAAACACGAACCCGCCGATCTTATCGACAAAGCCCAGTCCACTCCATTTAAAGAATTTTGAAATAATTTCGCCTATAATCAGACACGAGATCCATACGCCAAAAAGCACAGCGATAAAGCCGATGAGAACCTGCGTCGTATCGCCCGAAAGCACGCCGTTTGCATTCTGTAAAGCTGGAATTTTTGCTGCAATCCACTCGCCTGCCATAGTTTTATAACGCATCGCGGCAAAAAGACCGCCGATGAGACCCAAAATTCCAAAAATTTCTTTTACAATGCCGTTGGTGATACCGCGCAGTCCGAAGAGCACTACGAGTACCAAACAGCCGACGTCGAACCAATTAATACCTTCCATCAAGCACCCACCACGCCTATTAGCTCTTGTAGGTTAGTCGAGTACCTAAACGCCGTGTCTTTTGAAATTTGATTTGCACGGATCGCTTTAACCATCGCTTGAGTTTGAGTTATCATACCGGTAGATTGCTGATTTAGCTGCATTTGAGAGTAAATTTGATGCACCTTGTTTTCGCGGATTAGATTCGCTACGGCATTGTTATTTAGCAAAATTTCATGGATCGCGATACGTCCACCGCCAAGCTTCGGCAAAAGCGATTGCGAAATGACCGCGGTAAGTGAGACAGAGAGCATATTTCGTACTTGGAGCTGCTCGCCACCATCAAAGCTATCGATAATACGGTTGATCGTCTGCATCGCGGAGTTGGTGTGTAGCGTACCAAATACCAAGTGACCGGTCTCTGCAGCGGTAATGGCGATCGAGATAGTCTCTCTATCACGCATCTCGCCCACGAGGATAATGTCCGGGTCCTCACGCAAGGCAAATTTTAATGCATTGGCGTAGGAATGGGTATCGGTGCCAATATTTCTGTGAGAAAAAAGTGCTTTTTTATTGGTATGGACGAACTCAACCGGATCTTCAACGGTGATGATGTGCTTGCGCTCTTTTTCGTTGATCTCGTTTAGCATCGCAGCAAGAGTAGTTGATTTACCGCTACCGGTAGGTCCGGTAACCAAAATCATGCCTTTTTCGTGCTTGACTACCTCTTTAAAAATCGTAGGGGCTTTTAAATCATCCAGGCTAGGAATATCGATAGGAATAATACGAAACGCCGCAGCCAGATCGCCGTTCATAGTGTAGTAGTAATTTCCACGGAAGCGTCCGATATTAGGAAGCTCGATCGCAAAGTCGAGCTCTTTATTTTCCTCGAGTGCACTTTTTTGGGCATCGGTAATGAGCGCGTAGCAGATATACTCGATATCCGTACCCTTAAGCGGATCCATGGCAAGTGGGCGCAATGTTCCGTCGATACGTATTTGAGGCGCCGAGCGCGAAACTAAGTGAAGGTCGCTCGCTTTGTTAAAAACGACGGTTTTTAGTAGGGTTTCGATATCTACTAAATTTCTTTGAACTTCTTCCATAAAATTCCTTTCAATCTATGATTTTCGGTACTACGAAGTAGCCGCCTTCGGACTGCGGAGCATGCTTTAAGACGCTTTCTGCGACATCGCTTTTGCGTGGAATATCTTTGCGAAACGGAGTACCGCCTTTTAATGTAGTGATAGCCGCCTCGCCACTTTGTAAATCCAGCTCATTTAGAATTTCTACAAAATCTACAATATTATTTAATTGCCCTTTAAATTCTTCTCGCTTAGCATCTGGAATTTTAAGAGCAGATAGCCTTTCCAGCTTGCTTAGCAAGGCATCGTCTATTATCATAACTTTCCTTTTTCTGATAAATG
>CAUVFI010000214.1:0-2724 GCA_963551055.1 uncultured Campylobacter sp.
AAAAATTAGTAAGCGTATGGAATTTAGCCCTAAATTTGGGCTAAATTTTGCCGCCTATTTGAGAAATTTACAGACCGATTTTTCTTGTGCTGCACAGCGTGAAATTTTATAAATTTACCGTGCTAGCTGCAACGAAAACAGGTTTTTGAACTCGGACGGAGCATAAAATTTTATAAATTTACTATGTTATCGCGTAGAGATACCGTTCAAGGCACAACGATAAAATTTACGCTTAAGCCGCACCGCCATTTCACTACAGCTAAATTTTAAAGTATGAGTTTGCGACTAAGATTACATCGACAACCAAACCGCTAAACCGCTGTTTCAAGGCGAGAATTTAAAGCACCGACTTGACCGCGCAAGTAAAAAATAAAGAGTATGCGCTTCTGTCGCTCCCCGCAAGAGTTGCCAAAAAACAAAATTCTGTGATAAAACTCTGATTTCTACCCGCCGTTTTTCAAAATAATTTTAAAAAGTAAAATTTAAACCTCGATTTCACTTTTCAGATTTCGCTCTTTAAATTTAAGATTTAAATTTCGCGGCGCAGCGGACGCGTAAATTTAATCAGCGCGCAAAAGCCGATCCGAAATTTTACCGGGTTAAAATTTTGCCTAAATTTATTTGGCAACGACCGATTTAAATTTTATTCGTAGGTTTTTCGTAGTAGCCCCATTTGACGCGGTATTTTCTCCTCGCTATCCGAATCAAAACGATCTGAACAATCAAAATCGCAAGCGCACCGCCGCCCCATTTTAAATATGTGATTTTATAGGAGTCGGATATGGTATTGTAATAAAATCTGGTTGCAAAAGCATAATCGTATTTTAAAACCATTTGCCCGTCTTTAAGGGCGATCTGCCGTGCAAGGTCGGTATCGCCCCCGATCCTTTGGTACCAAATTTTTACGTCCTTGTCGTATATCGCGGCCTTGTATCCGTCTATCTGCGTACCGTAAACATCTAAAGAAAAACGCCCCTGCTTAAGCGCGCTATCCACTAAATTTAACCTATAGTAACTAGCCCCTCTGCTCTTATTCGTTTGCACATATATGACGCGCCCTCTATGGTCTGCAAATCCTCTGGGCTAGACGGTAGCACCGCGGTGTAAGACATATACAGCGCCGCACCCACGCCAAGGATAAAAAACAGCAGCACGCATCTTAAAAGCATATTCATCTGATTAAAGCTAGCGATCTTTTTTTCATCGTATTTTGTATCAAAAAACATCAAACCTCTTTTAGTTAAATTTTATCTCGGCACTTCATCCTGGCGCGCCGTAGCGGCAGAAAAGCGGAGCTACGTCGCTATAAGCTATCGCGATCTTTAAATCCGCATTTTTTCAGCTAATACGGCTCGATTTTTCCGTCGCCGCGCGCAATACAAGGTACTGCTTCTGCCAAAATCCAGCTTGTATTTTCATTCGACGAAGCGTAAATTTAAAAGCTAAATTTAAAAAGCGCGCGAAAGAAAAATATTTCTCTTTTTAAATTCCGCTAAAATTTTATCCAAAATGCGGCAAGCTCGTAGCTGCGAGGCTCGCCCAACCCGCTGAAGCTTTCAAACGCAAGCATAACGCCGCTGCTTAAGCTTAGCTCCAAACCCTCATCCGTTGCGCGCTCGCGATACTCGATCCGCTCACGATTTAAAGCGCTTTTTACGGCCGCAAGATCGATAGGAGCAGGGCAGCCCGATAATATCCAAGGCTCGATTTCGATTTGCCCTGCCCTGCCGCCGCCAAACCTCAGAGGCTCGTTTCTGAAATGATCCGAAAAAATCATAAAAATTTCGTCTCGAAAAAAGTGAAACTCAAAGACGCCGTATCTTAAAATTTCAGCCCCCGCGCTCTTAAAGCTCGCGTCTGCGGGGCCAAACATCGAGGCGATCTGCGCGTAGCTCAAGCCGCTTCCTACGCCTGCAAACTCGCCCGAGCGAAAGAATTTAAGCATATCGATTTTTAACATCTCTTCCCCTGTAAATACACATCGTGCCTCTTAAAGCCACTAGCAGCACTGAACGGCACGCTAATAGTTACACGAGCCAGCCATCGCGCTCATCCATGCTTAGACACTCGCTGACATGGCACTAAGAGCAACGGCAAGCTAGACGCGTACATCACATAAAAGTGCGCCGCATAAAATTTTATCTCGCGCCGAGCTAAAATACAGCGTATTTGCAAAATTTAAAACGATCGCAAAATGCCACGTCGTTTCGCAAGTTTTATTTCGCACAGACTTAAAAGCTACGACAGCCGTATGAAATTTTATATAGTGACTGCATAAATCGCGCGCCGCAAGACTTCAAATTTCACACCTCCCGCACATCACGCAGCGTCAATCAGCCGAGCAAAGCTCGAATCTCGCGATTTACGAAAACCTCGCGCATCGCAAGCCACACTCGAACAAGTACTGCTTGGCATTATTTTAAAATTTCACAAACGATATAATATCCGAGTTTAAGAAGCGATTTTATAATCCGCTTTAGCTCATCTGGCGCTGTACTATGAGCAGATAAACTCGTTTGAGTCCGTTAAGGCTAGCCGAAAACCCTTTTTAGATGCGCTTCGTAATATTTCATAAAACGCTCTACGTCCGGGTTTTTAACGACGTCGTTGCACATAAACGCAGGCAGCCTTTTCGTGCCTAAAAACTCGTTGGCTTTATGAAAATGCAGATAAACGCCGTCCACGCCCACGCCCTCGAAAAAATCCCCGGGCTTGTCAAACGCC
>CAUVFI010000215.1:0-2717 GCA_963551055.1 uncultured Campylobacter sp.
TTTTTAAATTTCTAATGATGATGCCGCGGCGCAGAAGCTGCTCGCAAAGCTCGCTGCTATCTATTGGCACTCTAAGTTTAAACGTGATGAAATTTGCATAGCTAGGGATAAATTCTAAATTTCGCTCGCGCGCAAAATCTTCAAAGCGCTTCATCTGCGCGGCGTTGTTTTTCAGGCTCTTTTGCACGAAAGCCTCATCTTTTAGCGCCGCAATCGCCGCTGCGAGGCTAAGCGTCGTGATGTTAAAAGGTGGTCGCAGCTTATAAAGCGCGTTTATGATTACGCGCGGCGCGATGCCGTAGCCTACGCGCATACCGCCCAGACCGTAGACCTTTGAAAAGGTGCCTAGATAGAGCACGTTTTTAAAATTTTGAATTAAAAGTTTAGGATCAAGCCTCTTGCGCTCATCTTTAAACGCGGCAAATTCGTTATATGCGGCATCGATCACTAAAAGCGTGTTCTCATCCACGCTGCTGGCGAACTCATATACCGCCTCCGCATCCAAGCACTCGCCAAGCGGATTGTTCGGCACGCACAAAAAAATGACCGAAATTTCATCCCTGTGCGCGTTGTAAATTTTTAAAAGTTCGGCTAGGTCGTGCTCCTGCGCGCTCGTTTTGTAAACTTTAGCCTCGCAGTGGCTTGCGTAGATGCCGTACATCGCGAAAGTGACGCCCGCCTGCAGTATCGCGCGGCGCGAATTTAGCTTGGCGTGCAGCGCAAACTCGATGATCTGATCGCTGCCCGCGCCGATGATGATATTTTGCGGCTCTACGCCGAATTTCGAGGCGAGCGCCCCCTTTAGCTCATACATCGAATCATCAGGGTAAAGATGCGCGCGTGCCGCGTTTTGCGTGATTGCCTCCTGCACCGCCTTGCTCGTGCCGAAGGGGTTTTCGTTACTGGCAAGCTTTAACACGTCCTGCTTGCGGATACCAAACTCCCGCACCACAAGCTCGATCGGCTTGCCCGCTTCGTAATTGCTTAGATTTTCTACAAATTCGTTAAATTTCATCACTCCCCTCCGTTTATATAGCTTCCCAGCCAAGTGATTTCGTGGCCGTTTTTCTGCGCGTTTTGCAGCACGCGCGCCACCCGCTCGTCGTCGATGTGCCCCTCAAAATCGATATAAAAGACGCATTTAAAATCCCTAAGCTTGACAGGGCGGCTTTCTAATTTGGTTAAATTTATCCCCTCGTTGCGAAACATCTGCAAAAAGTCCACGAGCCCGCCCGGGCGATCGTCGGTTTTGGCTAGAATGCTCGTTTTGTTGCGGTCGCTCTTTTGATTTTTAAAGTCGCTCAGCACGAAAAAGCGCGTGCGATTGGCGGAGTTGTCCTCGATCTTTTGAAACATCATCGGCACTCCGTAAAGATCGGCGGCGATCTTGGAGCAGATCGCGGCGGAGTGCGGCGTGGCAGCTGCCATCTGTGCAGCAAGTGCTGTAGATTTGGTCGCGGTAAATTTGACGCCGCTAAGGCCGTGATCGTCTAAAAATTTAAGGCACTGATTGTATCCTTGCGGATGCGAGAATATCTGATCCACCGTGCTTACGTCGTCGCAGTGGCTCGCAAAGCAGTGGTGGATATCCATATAAATTTCGGCGACGATCTTGACGCCCTCGTATTTTCGCAAGCAATCAAGCGTCGCGCCCACCGCGCCTTCGGTGTTGTTTTCGATCGGCACGACGCCGTATTTGGCCTCGCCGCTATCAAGCTCCTTAAAGACCGCCTCGATGTTAGAGAGCGGCAGATAGGAGCTTACCGCGCCGAAGCGGCTCTTGGCGGCTTGGTGCGAATAGGTACCGAAAGGCCCCAAAAACGCGACGATCTGCGGCTTTTCTAAATTTCGCGAAACCGAGAAAATTTCAAAAAATATCGCCTCGATCGCCTCTTTGCTTAAATTTCGCGCCTTTCCGCCGTCCAGCCTGCTGATGATCGAGCGCTCGCGCTCCGGTCGGTAGATCGCGCTGCCAGCGGTCTGCTTCAGCTCGCCGATCTTTTTGACAAACCCCATGCGCTCGTCGATAAGGCGCAAAATTTCATCATCCAGCCTGTCTATACAAACGCGCAGATCATCGATGTTTTGCATCACAACCCTCCTTCTGCTCGCCCCTAAATTTCGGTTTTAGAAATTTCATGCCGCCGCTCTTGCTGCTTTGTGCTTTGAAATTCTTAACGCGCGAACTTAAAATTTCATCGCTTAGGATAGCTGCGCCGTAGCTTCTGCGCGCTAAGAAGACGCGATAAAATTCGTCGCAGCGGGATTTGAAATTTAAAGAGCCGAGATTAAAATTTAAAGCGGGGCTTCGTTCTGGCGTGAAATTTAGAGGCACATTTTGTTCGGATCTGAAATTTAAAGCAGGGGCGCGTTCAGGCTCGGAATTTAAATCGGCAGTGCATTTAAAATTTAGGATCGCGTTTGCTGCGGCATTGAAATTTAAAGTCGCTGCACGCTCGGATTTGAAATTTAAGATCGCGCCCCGTTTTGGACGGCTCGCCGCGCGGCTCATACGAAATCCTTTTCGAGCGCGATTAGATCATCAAAGCTCTCGCGCTTTCTAATCAGGCGGTCCTGTTCGTCGTAAACCGCGACCTCGGCGGCGCGACAGCGGGTGTTGTAGTTGCTCGACATCGAAAAGCCGTAGGCGCCGGCGCTTTTGATCGCGAGCAGATCGCCGCTTTGTAGGCTAGGCAGGCTAACGCCTTTGGCCAAAA
>CAUVFI010000216.1:0-2717 GCA_963551055.1 uncultured Campylobacter sp.
AAATTCCATCTCAAAATTTTGTCCTAAAAATCTCATTTCAAATTTTATTAGTCCCGCTGCCGCGCCTAAGCCAGCGTGCACACGGTGGTCGCAATCTTTAGTATTTGCGAGTATTTACGGCGCGCAAAGCTAGATCGAGCTAGGCTTTAAAATTTTACTTCGAGCCCTTGGAATCTTTTAAATCCTCCATACGCTCCTGCTGAGCCTGCACGAACGCGTCGTATCTCGTAAAAAGATAATCCTTAATCTCAAAAATCATCAACGTAAAAATCGAAGGCAGCGTGAAAAATCTAATCGTCATAAATACCAGATCAAGCGCGCTTAGCTCATCCTCGCTCGCTCGATACCCTCCCGAGCTTGCGGTTAAAATCCCATGTAGCGCCTCGTAGTTGTAAAGGATGAAAATCGTCACGAAAAGCGTCGAGAGCTTCGATACGATCTTGTTCATGATCTGCGCTACGTCCTCGTCGGCGATCACCGACATCGCAAACCACACGAGGGTGAAAAATAGCGGAAAGACGATGTTAAAATTTAGCGAGTTATCAAGCTTCTGCGCGCCCGTCACCGCGATGATCGCAAACACCGCCGCAAAGGGGATCACAAATAGCGCGAAGGTCATCGCTGATTTTATCGCCTTAAAAAAGCTATACGCAAGCAGTGGCGAGCCCAAAGCGAGCAAAAAAATCGTCAGCGCGTAGTTGGCTTTGGCAAAATCGTATAGGTTAAACAGCGCAAATACCGACGCTGCTGCAAGTAGCGGCACGCTTAGCTTAAACAGCACCCCATATTTGGCGTAAGCGCGCGACACGACGGCATCGAGCCTGCTAAATTTGACGTTTAAGCTTTGCGCCCTGATGAAAAACAAAATGACGAATTTGACGATTACGTTTGGGCTCATACGCACCTTTCCGTTTAAATTTATAAAATTTTATCCACGCTAGATTTGCGAAATTTTATCCGCGGAGCCTGTCCGTAGAATTAGGCTTTGCCGACGGCTTATGCGGCCTGCGTTAAAATTTCATCGCGCTCTCGCTGCGTTGCCATCTTGCCGCCTTGTAGGCTCTGTCTTTTGGCTACGTGAGGCGGACCTGCGCGCTTTGGCTTGCATAGCGTCTCGTTAGCAAGCCCTCTATGTTACAGCGTGTCGCAGCAGCGCTCATTCGGCTCGGCGCGCGATACTTGCTTGCGGTATCTGCGTCGTGTCCGCGCATGAGAGCTTTGCGCCGCTAAAATTTTATCGGCTCTTAGCTCTATGCGATACGTCCTGCGCGCCGCGATAGAATTTTGCGCGACGCAAGGACCTATCGGGCTTGGCTTTGCGCCGCAAAGCACTCGCCTTGTATTGGCCTGGGATGCGGCGCGAATGATTAAATTTTAATCGCGCCCCCGTCGCGCCGTTTTAAAACTCAAATGAAATTTTATAGCTTCGCTCGCGTTCATGTGGCTTCGCAGCGTCGTTTCGTTTTTAAAACTCGGCGAATTTTAAAACCGCTACGATACGTGAAATTCCAAAAATCGTGCTTTGGCGATCAAGCCCATTTGCGCTTGCTTGTGAGCCATGCAAAAAGCGGCGCACTTGCGCCCTTCGCCGCGCCCATGTAAAAGCAACGCGTCCCTTACCGCTCAAAGTCCATTTCCGCTCGCTCGCACCTCTGCCAAGCTGAAGCTAAGAAACGCGCCGTCTCACATCCAATCTAAAATTTGCGTGATCTCCGTAGCGTGAAAAATTTTAAGCCCCTGCGCGTTTTGCGGCTTCATCGGGACGATCGCGTTTTTAAATTTCTGCATCGCAGCTTCTTTCAGGCGCGCATCAAGGTTGAAGATCTCTCTGATCTCGCCGTTTAGGCTCACCTCGCCGATGAAGACGCTCTCTTTACTGATTGGGCGGTTTTTGAAGCTGCTTACGATCGCCGCGACGACGGCTAGATCGCACGCCGTTTCGGTGATCTTTACGCCGCCGCTTACGTTTACGAAGACGTCGTATCCGCCAAGCCCGATCTCAAGCTTGCGATCAAGTAGCGCTAGAAGCATATCGAGGCGGTTTTTATCAAAGCCCGTGGCGCTGCGCTTGGGGTAGCCGCTCTCGCACACGAGCGCTTGGATCTCCACGACGAGCGCGCGCGTACCCTCCATCGTGATCGTGATCGCCGAGCCGCTTACCGCCTTGCCGCGCGTGAAAAATTTACTCGCGACGTCCTTGGCGCTCACGAGCCCGTGCGGCCCCATCTCGAAAATTCCCACCTCGCTCGTAGCCCCGAAGCGGTTTTTAAAACCGCGCAAAATTCTAAGCTGCTTGCTCGCATCGCCCTCGAAATATAGCACCACGTCCACCATATGCTCTAGTATGCGCGGACCTGCGATCGAGCCTTCTTTGGTGATGTGGCCGATGATGAAGATCGAAATCCCGCGCGCTTTGGCAAGTCGCATCAGCTCAAATGTGATCTCGCGCACCTGCGTGATCGAGCCCGGCGCAGAGGGGGCCTTGTCGCTAAAAAGCGTCTGGATGCTGTCGATAACGATAAACTTATAATCCCTGCGCTCGACCTCTTCAAGCACGGCGCCCAGATTTATCTCGGTGAGCAAAAACAGCTGCTCGCTTATCGCACCCAGCCGCTGCGCGCGCATTTTGATCTGGCTGGCGCTCTCCTCGCCGCTTACGTAGAGCACGGCGCGGCCGCCGCTTGCTAAATTTGCCGCGATCTTAAGCAGCAGCGTGG
>CAUVFI010000217.1:0-2714 GCA_963551055.1 uncultured Campylobacter sp.
CTATCTATCCTTTCAAAAAACGAAGTCGTAATTAAAAATTTACCCGCAGTTTCCGATATCCACACGCTAATTCAGCTACTTTCAAATTTAGGCGCAAAGTGCGAGTTTCTTGACGCCAATACCGCTAAAATCGATCCGCGCGCGGTAAACTCGACCAAGGCGATCTACGATATAGTGCGCAAAATGCGCGCTTCGATCTTGGTGCTAGGGCCGCTTTTAGCGCGGTTTAGACACTGCGAGGTAAGCCTTCCGGGGGGCTGCGCGATCGGCGCAAGACCGATCGATCTACACCTTAGCGCGCTTGAAAAGATGGGCGCGGAGGTTAAGATCGAGCAAGGTTACGTCGTTTGTACCGCAAAAAAGGGGCTTAAGGGCGCGACTATAAATTTTGACAAAATTACCGTCACCGGCACCGAAAATATCGTAATGGCGGCGGCTTTAGCAAGCGGTACCACGCATATCATAAACGCAGCGAAAGAGCCCGAAGTAATCGCCGTTTGCAACGCATTAAAAAGCGCAGGCATCGACATAGAGGGCATCGGCACAAACGAAATCCTCATCAAAGGAAGCGGCGGCGAGCTTTTAGGCTTGGATGAAATTTCGATTATTCCCGATCGCATCGAGGCGGGCACCTATCTGTGCGCAGGCGCGATCACGGGCTCCCGTATCACGATCACGCACGCCTGCGCAGCTCATCTTGGCGCCGTGCTTGCAAAATTTGAGGATATGGGCTTTAAATTTGAAATTTCAAGCGGCGGCGACGAGATCACGATCCTGCCCGCTTCAAAGATCAAACCCGTAGAGATCATCACGAGCGAATATCCGGGCTTTCCTACCGATATGCAGGCGCAGTTTATGGCGCTGGCGTGCATCTCCTCGGGCGTCAGCACCATCGACGAGAGGCTTTTTGAAAACCGCTTCATGCACGTAAGCGAACTTTCAAGAATGGGCGCAGATATCCGCCTAAACGGACACATCGCGACGATCAGCGGCGGCAAGCTAAACGGCGCGGACGTTATGGCGACCGATCTGCGAGCTAGTTCGGCGCTCGTTTTAGCCGCCCTTGCGGCGCGCGGCGAGAGCAAAATACATAGAATTTACCACCTAGATCGTGGATATGAGAGGCTGGAAGCTAAGCTTGGTGCGCTTGGTGCCGATATACAGAGGCTGGAGGAATGAGGACTTCGAAATAAAAAAACTTGCGCAAGCAAGCAAAGCGGAATTTTACGAGCGAAATGTTTTGAAATTTTAAGCAACGCTAGCAGCAAAATAAGGCAAGTTTGAGCCCATAAAATTTCGCGCATTTATTTGGGTAAAATTTTGCTTTGCAAGCTCCTGCGAAACATAGAATTTAAGACTATGCGAGGTCTTAACTGCGCGAATTTAAAATGTAAAAAATGATAAAAAGGACTTAAAATGATAGGAATAAATAAGGCTATAGATTTGGCTACGGCTAAAATCACATCAAGCAGGCGGAGCGAAAAGGTACCTCTTCCCAGCGCCCTAGGCCGCATTCTTTCTAGCGATATTTCTGCGATTAAAAACCTGCCATGCTTCGATAATTCGGCGCTTGACGGCTATGCCTACGCGGCGGACTTCAAAGACGAAGAGCTAAAGATCGTAGAGCCTACGATTTTTGCAGGAGACGAAAAATTTTATGAAATCAAGGCCGGACAGGCGCAAAAGATAATGACCGGCGCGCCAATGCCTGCAGGCGCGGACTCCGTTGCAAGGCTAGAGGATGTAGACGCGCAAGGTGGAACTCTAAAAATCCCTGCTTCCGTTCATGCCCACGACGGCTTTCGTAAAAAAGGCGAAGAAGTGCGCGCAGGCGAGCTTTTATTGCGCCGTGGCGAAATTTTAAACCCTGCTAAAATCATGCTTCTTGCCGCGCAAGGAATTTACGAAGCAAGCGTTTACACGCGTCCTAAAATCGCTCTATTTTCCAGTGGAAACGAACTAAAAGAGCCGTGGCAGAGCGCAAGTGAGCGCGAAATTTATAACGCCAACTCTAGTGGTATTGCTGCATTGCTGCAAAAATACGGCTTTGAAAATGAGTATTTAGGGATTTTAAAGGATGATTTTAGCGCGGTGTGCGAGGCGCTAGACGCTGCTACGCGTAAATTTGACGTGCTAATTACCAGCGGTGGAGCAAGTGCCGGGGAGGCGGATTTTATGCAAAGCGCTATGAGTGAACTTGGATTTTTGCAGGTTTTCGATCACATTGATATCAAGCCCGGCCGCCCCAGCAAGTGCTTCGCAAAAGACGGCAAATTCGTCTTTGCAATGGCAGGCAATCCAATGGCTGCTTTCGTGCTTACGCGCGCAGTCATACTGCCGATCCTATTTAAGCTTAGCGGCGCAAGTGAGGCTTTTAGCGCAGAAGCGGCGATCTATGCCAAGCTCGCAAGCGATCTGAAGCTAAAAAGCGGCAGAGTAAATTTAACCGTAGGCGCATATGAAGGCGGAATTTTTACGCCTATGCCGTCACCTTCGGGGCGCATCAGGCCGCTGGCTGCGGCATCGCATTTTTTCTTGGCTGATCCCGAATGTGACAAAGTTCGCGCTGGAGAAATCGTAAAAATTTATGAAATTTAAGCGAGAAATTATTGACAAATGAAAATTTATAGGCTACAATCGCGCTTTATTTTTACCGCATGCGGGAATAGCTCAGTGGTAGAGCGCAACCTTGCCATGGTTGATGTCGCGAGTTC
>CAUVFI010000218.1:0-2711 GCA_963551055.1 uncultured Campylobacter sp.
GGCGCGGCTTTAGATTTTGCGGCGCAACGCGCGCGTCTAGCGCCAGCATATCGGCTCTGCCTGCCAAAGTGCTAATTTCATCAAATTTAGCCGCACACACGTCCAGCGTCGGTCTGTCGGCGCGCACGGTCTGCCCGCCCACGCCCACGTAATCGCACACGCCGCGCAGCTCGTGCACGAACGCGCGCTGCTTTTCGCTGCCAATCCGCCCATGCACCGCGCCGTTTAGCGTGGCGTTGATTTTGATGAAGCAAAAGCCGCCCTCGCGCGCCAGATAAAACGGCTCCGCAAGCTCCGTCGCCGCGGCACGGCAAACGTCAAATTTCACCTCTATGCCCCCGCGGCTTAAAATTTCCGCGCCGCCCGCAGCCTGCGCGTTCGTATCGCGTGCGCCGATTACCACGCGCGACAGCCCAAGCTCCGCCAAAAGCTCGGCGCAAGATGGGGTCTTGCCGCGGTGCGCACAGGGCTCGAGCGTGACATAGGCGCAAGCGCCGCGCAAAAGCCCGCCGTGGCGATTTAAGATAAAATCATAGGTGAAGCTCGGCTGCAAGAGCGCGCTTTTTAGAGCCTCTGTGTTTTGAAATTTAACGCCGAATTTGCGGGCGTATTCGCGGGCGAAATCCTGCGCGAAATTTGCGTCCAGATCGCACAGCGCGGCGAAAACGGCGTTTACCTCGGCGTGCAAAAAGCCCGCTTTTTTGTGCGCGCCTACGCCAAGAACTCTGCCGCTCTTATCCAGCAGCGCGCAACCCACGGCGGGGTTGGGTAGCGCCAGAGCCTGATAGCGCCACGCAGCCCGCAGCGCCAAATCCATATAAAATTCGTCGTTCATACAAAATCCAAAATTTAAATTATCCCACTCCGCCGCGCTTGCTTAGCAAAATTATGGCAGAGCGGAGAACTCGCCTACTCCCAGCAAATCGCGCCTCGGGCGCAAACCGCTTGCCCGCCTACGCTCGCCCGTGCCGTACCGATTCGCCAACTTACATTCCAAATACATTTGCTGCTACAAGCCTCACCTTAAGCGCCAAATTTACCGGAGTGCAAGCCGCGCGCCGTATGTGTAGGAGCAAGATTCCGCGCGGGAACAAAACTGCGAAATCTTACCACAGGTTTTAGAATTTTATCCTAAATCGTAAATTTTGCAGCGTCCGTTTCGCGCGCCAAAATTTTCGCCTATCGTGTAAATGAGTGCATCGATAGCGCGCGTAAACGCTAATTTTACGAAGTAAAATTTTAATGGAGCGCTAGGGTAAAACAACGAGCGGGCGCGAATATGAAATTTCAAAAGGCGCGGCTTGATTTCAGCTCAAATTCAAGGGGGGGGGGGGGGGGTAGAATTACACGAATCTTCTTCAAAGGATTAAAATGTCTGAACAACCGACCGTTCAACCCCAATCAAACGTGCTTGGGATACTCTCCATAGTCTTTGCGATTTTAGGGATATTTTTTCTAGGGATCGTCTTTGTTCCGCTTGCGTTTTTGTGCGCGATTGCCGCGACCTATCAAGCCGTCAAAAAGCAAGCCTCGCTCGTAATAGCGATATTAGCGTGGATCCTTACGATCGTGGGGCTCATGACCTCGCCCATGCTGCTAGCCACAATCGGCATCTCCGCTTCGTAGCCGCAAATACCCGCGCCGCTTGGCCGGCAATCGAAATTTCGCTAAGCAGCGCGCAAATCTCCGCCTGCAGAGTTTTAAAATATAAATTTATGGGCGGAATTTTGTCTTAAAATTCTACAGATAAAATTTTAAGGCGAAAATTAGCGCAGAAATTTTGTATCAAAAATTTACGGGCGGAATTTTAGCGTGGAATTTTACCGTGCCGAAATAGCGCGTAAATTTTAAATTTAGCCGCTTTCGAGCGCGACGTAAAATTCTAAAGCAACGCGCAAGCGTCACGCAAAACTTATCTTTTAGCGGCGCGGTGTGAAATTCCAAAACGGCACGCGCGGCATGGGAATTAAAAATTTGCGCAGCAGCAATCGCCGCAAAAATCTGCCTTTTAGCGGAGCGATTTTAAATTTCAAAGCGCCGCCTAGCGGCATAAAAAAATTACCTTTCATCGGCGTAACATAAAATTTCAAAACAGGCGGGCGGTGCTGGAATCTTAAAATTTTGCGCCGAGCGCCGCAAGAGATCAAAAGCAACCGACAGCGGCAAATTTTTAAAAAATCCAAAATTTAACATGCTCGCGTGCCCATGCGACGCAACAAGGCGGCGCTGCGGGCACGTCCGCGCGAGAGGCTCATATTTATCGAAATTTTCGCTCTGCCCGCAGCACGCGCGCTCGTATCACATGCCGATAATCGCGGGCGCAAGCTCCGCTGAAAGCTTGGCGAAACAGCATTTCGCCGCGGTGCGCATGCGAACAATTGCAACGCGGAAATGCTTTCGTGCGATACGATCAATCACAACGCTAAAGGCTTGCGCGCGGTATGTGTTTTTGAAAGCCGCACCGAATATCGCGCGCCAAATTAAAAAGCGAGGCAAGATGCCGCGAGCCGTGCATCGCTTGCGATAGGAGCGATACTTAAAGTACACAAACAAAACAAATCTAAATTAACCTCGCCGCTTTATCTTAAAATTTAAGCCTACACTTCTCAAGCACCGCGCCCCAAAGCCCTACATACAAAATTTTAAAAATCCGCGTCGCTACCACTGCACGTAGGTTCGCGCCTTTTTGATCTCGTCAAGTCGCACGCTTA
>CAUVFI010000219.1:0-2705 GCA_963551055.1 uncultured Campylobacter sp.
TGAAACAAGAAGGCAAAAGCCTATCGTAACATAAAGGATTATCGTAGCAAACTCGACTATACTTTGCGACATAATAATGACCTTGTTTTTTGGATTGCGTAAGCTCGCGTCTTTGGCAATTTTAGCGCAAAATTTCTAAATTTACGAGATTCTAAGCGCCCTTTTTATAAATCGCGATTAGAATTTTATCTCGCTAGCGTGATCTAGCCGCGCGAAAGGCGGATTAAATTTTTGGCTTTGAGATCTTGAAGTGCGCGGTTTATGGCATTGCGCGAGGTACCTAGGCGCTCTTGTGATATCATAACACGCCTTAAAATTTCGCAGCATAAATCTTAATGATAATTATCTAAATATTTAAAATCGCACAATATAATTGCGAACTTCAATCAAATAAAGATTAAATTTATCTCGCAAGGATCTACAATGAGCTCGCTTTTGAAGCGCAATAAAATTTTATTTAATGTCCATCTTGTTTTATCGATCGTTTTTTCTATCCCGCTGCTTGTCATGGGCGTTACGGGCGCGATTTTATCGTATCAGCACGAGCTGGAGGCGCTAATAAACGCGGGCTCTAAAAAGATCGAAAAAACAGGCGAAATGCAAAGCGTGGAGAAAATTTTACAAAGTTTCAGCGAGCAAACGGGCGTTAAACAGCCCATAAGGCTCGTCGTGCCCAAAAGCGATGATGAAGCCTTCGTCATTTACGCAAACAGAAGTGATGCGTATCTGGTCGATCCATACACTGCGCAGATCATCGGCAAGGACCGCGGCACGAGCTTTGTGCTAACGGTGATGGCGTTGCATCGAAATTTGGGCCTAGCGCTAAGTGGCAATAAAACCGCAGCTGAGGTTGGCAAACAGATCGTGGGTGCGAGCGCCACAGCGATGATACTGCTCGTAATAAGCGGCGTCTGGCTGCATTTCCCAAGGCTTAGGCACAAATTTATCGAAGCTATAAGACCAAATTTTAAACTCAAAAAATACGCTCTTTTTTATAACCTACACACGAGCCTAGGCTCGCTAAGTGCAGTGATTTACCTGCTTATCTGCTTAACCGGGCTTAACTGGTCGTATAGCTGGTATAACGATGCCGTGATGAAGCTTTTCGTAAGTTCGCAAAATTTACCGCAAGCTAGCGCGCCTAAAGCCGCCGCTTCTAAAGATCACGCCGCCGCACCTGCTAAAGAGGAGGGCAAAAAGCCCGCTACGTATAAATTTAGCGACGCACAGAGGGCTTATGAGATATTCAGATCAAGTGGCATAGAGTATAAAGAATTTACCCTAATGCTCGCAGCCGGAGATAAGATCGGCGTCAGGTATTATGAGCCCGACGCGCCCGCTACAGCCCGTCCAAAAGGCGCGAGCGTCGATCTAAAAGCGGACAAAATCGCGAAGCAGAAGCAGACGGAGGGCATCACCGCAGATGACGTCAAAAACGCGAACTATCAACTTCACACGGGCTATTTTTTCGGGCTCGCAGGTAAAATTTTATGGTCGCTCGTCTCGCTTTGTATGGCGCTTTTTATCTTTAGCGGCTTTTATATGACGGCAAGAAGGGCGTTTAAGTCAGAAAAGCCTGGCTAAATTTTACCCTCTCGGCAAGAGGTGCGACGAGCGGCACAAGAGAGCCGAATACCTATGAAGCATTGAGATAAAATTTGCCGAAGCGGATCAAGAAAAGCTCTGATTTAACGATATTTGAGACATACTAAAATTATCGCAGATTAAGTCTATGTGAGGTATATTGCGGAAAATTTTAGGAGTGAAATTTGAAAACGAGATATTATCTGTGCTTAGCCTTCATCATAATAATATGCGCTTCCGGCATAATATTTTATTTAGCCGAAAAAATTGAAACCGATCCATATAAATGGGTATGCGATCTAGATGGCAATCTTACAGATATACAGCTTAAAGATAGGGCGTTAAAGTGTATGCTTAAAAAGATGCATGAAAGCGAAAACTTTTCTAAAGAAAAAATCTCTAAAAAAATAGATGATATCCGAATGAAATATAAAAATCTTCACATCGAAGAAGATATTGAAGATCTAGAATTAAAAGATTATTTAACACGCGTCCATAGTAAATGTCATGGGGATAAACGCCCCGATGATAAATGCGAATTTTACAAGATAGATAAAAGGCTAAATTTAGATTATCTTATGAATTTGGGCTCAAAAATTTGTAGAAACGGCAAAGCGATACAAGATGCCGAGACCTATATAGATAAAGAAATTTTTAAAACCGAAGTCGTATATCCTTGGGAAGATAAGGAAAGTTTGGTTTTAGAAAACGGGGATCTAAGATACAATCTATATTTTGCTAGCGAAAGCGACATGAATAAAGCAATAATAAATTATGGAGTTTATAAGTATAAGATAGATCTACAAGATCCAAATATAGATATTAATAATATCGAAGCATCGCTCATAATCCCTATAAATTTATTATTTCTTAATTTATATAAACCACTTAATGGTGAAGAAAATGGAAATTTTAAAAATAATTTGGAAGAATTTTGCATGACTTATAAAATTTATGAAAATAGCGATATAGACACTAGCCGCCCATTCAATAAAATAGCTTTCAAATATAGAGATAATTATGCAACATATGATTTTTATATCATATTGATAGATAAGAGCTTTAAATATATCTTGAGCTACAGAAATATGCTTTTGAGTTATATGGGATATTACTACGAC
>CAUVFI010000220.1:0-2701 GCA_963551055.1 uncultured Campylobacter sp.
ATCTCATCGGCGGGCACTTCGGCTTGGATGTATTTGAAAGTGGCGTTTTGAGTGCCTAAAATTTCGCGCGCCAGATCTAGCATCCGCTCGCCCTCTGTGGCACCCGCATTGATGTGCAAGACATGTTTATGTGCGCTCGCAAGAAGCTTTGAACTCTTTATAAACTCAAGCGTGCGTTTCGCCGCGTCAGTGCCGTCAAACGCAATGAGCACGGAGTTAATCGGTGAAAATTCCTTATTCACGAGCAGCGATGGCACGTGAAGCTCCTTTATCAGCACGCTTGCGTTAAAGCCTACGTCCTCGTTATTTGAGCCCTTGATACCGAGTACAAAAATTTCAGCTTCGTCCTTGTACTCAGCGATAACGTCGATGAAATCGCCATCTTTGATGATCTTACTCGCCTTTACGCCCGCAGCAGTCGCGGCGCAGATATATTCATCCAGCATCGCTTCGGCTTCTTCGTGGTCCTTTTCTGCATCCACGCCGCCTAATGTGGGACTTCCGTAGCTATTTGCAAGGATATCATTCTCTCCTAGGACGATCCCGCCTGCGGCTAGCCCATAAAAATTCTCGCCAAGCTCCGGGATTTCAACCACGTGAATAAACACGAGCTCGGCACCCAAGGTTTTAGCGACGTAAATTCCGTAATCTCTAACCGCTGGGGCAAGCGCATTTTGATCGACGCAAGTGATGACCTTTTTCATTTTTCGTCCTTTTAAAGATAAAATTTTAATCAAAATAAGCTTATCAAATTTTGTATAAAAGTTATTTAAATTCGGCGGATTTGAATGCGGCGCGGGCGATTTTGCAAAATTTCAAAGCCGCGTTGTAATGGATTTGTGAGGCGGGCGCGCTTGCTATAAGCTAGCTCGGGTGCAGCAGCGAGCTAGCAGTTACAGTACGTAGTAGGCGGCTAAAAAGCGTTGCGGACGCAGCAGGCAAGGTGCGGGCGCAGGCGATTTTGAAATTTATCAAGCCGCTAAAGGCGCGGTTAAAGCGCCGTTATTGCAGTTAGCAGCCCAAAGACGATCCCCGGGAAATTCGCCGCGGCGAGCGGATAGTCCTTTTTAGGCTTTAAAAGACCGTAGCTGACCCATATCGTGCAGTTTATCGCAGCTGCAAGCGGCTGGAGAAACGGGACTTTGTTGCCGTCTAAATTTGCCATTATGTTCGGCACATAGGATACGTATATGATGACCGACAGGCATGTGCCCGCCCAACCTAAAATTTGCAAATTTCTTTCGCTTATCGGCTTTCCTTGTTTTTAAGATACGTTTCAAATTTACGAATGAAACGAAGCGGGATTTAATACACCAAAGATAAGAAACGAATTAAAAGATGGCTAGAAATAAAATTTGACTTTAAATTTATCGCAGCGACTCCTCGTCTGCTCGTGTCTGCGTAAATTTTAAAAAGATAAAATTTTAAACGACTGAAACCAAATTTAAGTAAAATTTTACAGGAGAATTACGGTAAAATTTCAAAAATATGAGTAAATTTCTTAGGCATTAAAGATAAGAGTGTTTGCCCTAAATGCGGAGGCGAACTGCAAGATTATGCCGAGATAGAAAAGTGGAATCAAATAGAAAAGAATAAAAAGCTTGAGAAATATTTTAAATTTGAAAAAGAGTGGCTAAAGAGGGTGCAAAATCGGCGCGATGAGGAATAAAATTTTAAAAGATAGGCGCAGTCTTAAGGTATAAAATTTTAAAATTACGTATGTATTTGCAAGGAATATTATAAGGCGTTATAAATAAAATTCTGACAAAGGAGGCGAAAATAAGATGAAAATTTTGACATTAGTATCAGCCATAATTTCTATAGCGGTATTTAATAGCCTAATGTATCCAAATAAAAGATAGAGTGCATTTTAAGTAGGAGGAGAGATGAGAAATTTTGTTATATCTTTTGTCGCGTTATGCCTATATGGGTGCAGCCCTACGATTTTAGGGCATAAAATCACTTTTGCAAAACACAAAGAAGGTGCCTTTTTCGGCGAATGCGGCGAAAAAATAGATCAAAAAATTATATATAAATTTAAAGATGGCGTTATTCGTAAAATTTTCTATGAAGATAAAGAGGAATTTGCTTATTATGATGAGATAGTAATCCCCATCCAATCCTGCGAAGGCAAATGGTGTAAAATTTACTATCCTTGCGACGAAACGGAGTATTTTGTAAAGAAGGACAATATAGAAAGATGGTATTAATTTTATACTTGAAAGGAGAGTCGTGAAATATTTTATATCTTTTATATTGTTATTATTCTTTTGTGGATGTGAGCCGTATTTTATGAAATATGCCGCCAAATGCGCCGGCGCCGATGATAAATCCGCTCAAAAGAATATGTATTGGTTTAAGGATAGGCATAAATATAGTTACTTTTATGAGGGAGAATATAGAACCTATGCATCCAAAAATGAAAATGATGTTTTGGCAAGACCCGATTATCCTATATTTGTAATCAGCCACTGCGATGATAAGTGGTGCGAGGTCGTTGAAAAGTGCAGCGAGATAAAAGTATTTGTAAAAAAGAGCGATATAATACCATACAAAAGATGAGGCGCCGCCTTAAGGTATAAATTTCAATACGCGCAGAGTATCCAAGCGAGCATAACATAAATTTAAAGCGAGTTGAGAAAGCAAATAAAACAAGAAGGATTCAAAAATGAAAAGCGTAAAAGGTATTTTCCGCTATCTT
>CAUVFI010000221.1:0-2693 GCA_963551055.1 uncultured Campylobacter sp.
GCAGGATAGAAAATAAAATTTCTCTAAATTTAGGCACGGTGCGGCTAAAGGAGCTATTTTTCGACCGCGGTGATACGAAGGGGCTGGAGAAATACATAAATAGCGCGATCTCGCAGGTAGGCGCCGAGTTTCGCACGCAAAATTTAATTGTAATGGGCGGCTCTGCGCGAGCGCTCTCCGGCGCCGTAATGAGCCTACAAAACCATCCGCTAAAGATCGTGCATAATTTCAGCTACGATTACGAAAAATACGCGCCGTTTTTTGCCAAGCTGATGAGCGCAAAGACGCTTGATCTGGCGAAATTCCCGATCAAAAAGGACCGCTACGACACGATAAGAGAGGGCGCCATTATCTTTGATAAGATCGTAAGGCGCCTAGGGGCGAAAAAGATCATCACCAGCGGCGTAGGAGTGCGCGAGGGGGCGTTTTTAAGCTCGATTCTGCGCGGCGCAAACCTGCCTAGAGGCTTTAATCCGAGCCTAAGAAGCCTTAAAGATCGCTTCGCTTCCGAGCCCAGCGAAGCTCCGAAGTTCGCAAAAGCGCTGTTTTGTGCGCTATCGCCTCTACACGGCTTGGGCGAAAAATATATTAAAATTCTGCAAACTGCGGCGTCGCTTTGCGAGATCGGGCGTGCAATCGGCTTTTACGCCAAGCATGAAACCAGCGCAGATATGGTGCTCGGAGGGCTGAACTACCGCACGACGCACAAAGAAAAGGCGCTCATAGCCGCGATCATCTCGATGCACGGAAAGCGCGAGCTGGGAGCTACGTTTGCACCTTTGAGTGCGATTTTGCCTGATTCCGTCAAGCTTGCCTGGCTGAGCTATATTTTGGAGCTTGCGCGCCTCTTAAGCGAAAACGCGCTAAAAAATTTAGAATTTAGCTTTGAAAACTCCACTCTTAAAATTTCCGGCGCGGATAATTTGATAATGCTTAAAGGAAGCCTTAAAAAGCTCTCAAAGCCCGCAATTTTCGCCGTAAATTTCGTCTAAATTTAGCTTTAAATTTAACCGCTTGCCGCGAGATTTTCTGGCTATGGGCTTATATACAAAGTGATTTAAATTCCATGGTTTTTTAAAATTTCATTGCGCGGTTTGTAAGATTTCGCGGCGCTATTCGCGGCTCTTGCGGCTAAATTTAAACTGCGATTCGCGCCGTGCATGGCGGTTTTTGCGGTTTGGAAAAAAGAAGAGTAGATGGGTGAGCGGGTTGGTGCGTAGGCGCACAGGCTGGAGAACAGGCGAGCTAACTAGATGCAGGCAGGGGCGGGGCGCAGGCGGCGCGATTAAATTTTAAAATATTGCGCCGCAACGCGGTATTTTGTAAAAACAAATCGTTTGATAGCGCTCGTCAAATCGCGGTTGTGCGGCTAAATTTTATATCGTGCAAATTTATAACTAAGCGATAATCAAACGGCGGTGCAAAATTTAATTGAGTTAAATTTTAAATCGCTCAAATTTAAAACGGCGGCGAGAAATCGCGCCCGAGCAAGGGTGATCGGCGATCTGCGCAGTGTGCCGAAATTTTGTGAAATACCCTTGCGATCCACACGGCGCTGCGGAATTTGGTGCAGTACCAAGAGATTTCATGCAGCGCTCCAGTATCCCGTGCAGCGCTTCGGGCGATTCGCAGAAAAGCGTCCCGACAATCCGTGCAACGACCGAGGCGATATGCAGAAGCGCCCGACGACGAGTGCGGCGTTCTGGGCAATCCGCAAATATCCTTCGCGCGAGCCCTAAAATCGCCCCAGAGCCTCTTTGACGTGATCCTCCGCCATATCGATATTCCACATCGGCTCAAAGACGAGATCAATCTCCACTTCGCCGACGCCCTCCACGCTCTCGGCACCCGCACGCACCCATTCCACCATCATCTCATGCAGCGGGCACGACTGAGTCGATAGCGTCATCGTGACTTTGGCGTTGTTTGCCTCATCTACCGCTACGTCGTAGATGAGCCCTAGCGACACGACGTCAAAGCCCACCTCAGGGTCCACTACGGCGCGAAGCGCGTCGTAAATTTGCTCCTTCGTTACTTTCATTTTTCCTCTCCGAATTTTATGTAGTTAAAGATATTTACGGTGTTGATTAGCACCAAAATTATGCTTACCGCTTGCAAGATAACCGCGGGCGTTAGCGCTCCGAAGCTCGCGCATGCAAGCGCTAAGACGTTCGGCACGCAGGCTGCGTAGGCGATCTTTTTGATTATCATATCATCTAGCATAGGGATTTTGCGCTTGCCGACGAAGGGCGAGACGTAGTGGTACCAGATGAGAAAGGGCGCGATTTTATAAAGGTGCGCGACGATGAAGGCGAACAAAAAGCCGTATAGCAGCCAAAACGCTGCCGCATCCGCGCGACTTGCGAGCCAAAATGCCGCGCTAAATCCCAAAGCCGCCAGCGAGATATAGACGTTTAAATTCCAATAATCGATCGCTTTTCGCACCCGCCTAGCTAGGATATAGATCGCCTGAGCCGCAAAGCTCGCAAGCGCGGCAAAGGCGATGAAAATTCCAAAATCTTTTAACAAAAACGGTCCCGCGAGCAGATACAGCGCCAGTGAAGCTTTTGCTAGTGCGAAGCTTAGATCGTGTGCCAGGCTAAACATCGGCAGCAGCACGCACGCAGCGCCTACGATGACGAAAAATACAAAGCCTAGCACGAAGTATATGTGATAGGATAAAATTTCTGAAA
>CAUVFI010000222.1:0-2677 GCA_963551055.1 uncultured Campylobacter sp.
TCTCCTCCTCGATGTGGAAGCTAAGAAATTTCGGCTTTAGCGGCAAAAAAAGATCGACGAAAAACGGCACGTTTTTAACCATCAGATGGATATCTAAAGGCTTGCTGCTCGCCTTTGCCGCGGCGCTTACTACGAGCGGTCCGATCGTGAGATTGGGTACGAAATGCCCGTCCATCACATCTACGTGAATGAGATCGGCGCCCGCTTCGCAGACTGCGCGAATTTCCTCCGCAAGCCTTCCGAAATCCGCCGATAAAATGCTGGGTGCGACATACATTAAAATTCCTTTAAAATTTCAAGATGTGGAATTTTACTTAGTTTTGTCATAAATTTCGCTAAATTTAAACCGCAGCGGATTTTAAGCATAATTTGAAATTTTTTCGCTATAATCGCCATTTATTTTAATCATCAAGGATTTATTATGGCAAGAAGATGCGCAATCACCGGCAAAGGTGCGATGGTAGGAAACAACGTCAGCCACGCAAATAACAGAACCAAAAAGAAATTCCAGGTCAATCTACGCACCATCCGCGTTCAGCTAGAAGACGGCTCAACCAGACGAATCAAAGTCGCCGCCTCAACTCTACGAACTATGAAAAAGCAATCAAAATAACCTCTCAAAGAGGAATTTATGTCTGTTTTGGACAAGATCAAGCGATTCCTCGACTGGTCCGGCTCGACTAAGCCGGACATCAACCTCTATACAGAAATTTACGACCAGCTACGCCCTTTTCGCTTACCGCTTATAACCATTGTGCTGATGATGCTAATCGGCACATTAGGCTATGTCTTTATAGCGGGCTTTTCGCTCGTAGACGCCTTTTATCAAGCAGGCATGACCTTCACGACGGTAGGCTTTACCGAAGTAGCGCCGATATCGCCTGCGGGTAGAATTTTTACCGTCTTATTTATCCTCATGGGCTTTGGAACCTTTTCGTTTTGCCTGGGCGTCGTCGTCGAGGTCATAAAAAACGGCAAACTTCAAAATTTACTTAGGGAGCAACGAATGATCAATAACATCGCAAGGCTCAAAAACCACTACATTATCTGTTACAACAACATCTACTGCGCCGAGCTTGCCAAGCAGTTTCGCGAAAATCATCTGCCTTTTGTCGTGATCGACCCCGATCCCGCTCTAGCCAAAATCGCCGAGGAAAACCGCTATCCATATTTCATCGTAGGCGAACCGCACGTAGAAACCACGATGCTAAAAGCCCATCTGTCATCTGCAAAATCCGTCATCACGCTAAGTCCAAATTTAGCCGATAATATCGCGATAATCTCGCTGGTGCGCCTATACGAAAAGGAGCTTGGTCGCATCACTCCCTACTTCATCATGGCAAATAGCGATGATGACAGCGACACGCAGAGGCTAAAAAAACTCGGCGCAAATTCTATCGTCTCGCCGTCCAAACTCGCGGCACAAAGGCTCTCTGCGATCAGCGTGCGCCCCGATATGGAAAACATTTTGGAGCGATTTTTGTATAAAAAGGACTCTCTCATTGATATCGAAGAGATCACGGTGCCCGATTTTTCGTGGATCCGCTTCAAACGCCTAAAAGAAACTCGCTTGCGTGATTTTACAAACGCCGACGTCGTGGGAATCAAAGAGCCCAACAGCCGCTTCATTCCGATGCCCGATGGCGACTATCTCATCGGTACGGGAGTGAAATTTTTAGTCATTGGCACGGCAGAGGGTATCCGCAACACTAAAAAACTCATCCGCAGCAAATACAAGCCGCAGGAGATGAGATATGTTTAAAATCGCTAAGCTCGAGGGCGGCTTGCAGAATGTCGAGGGCTTTTATTTTGACGGCGTGAATTCGGGCTTTAAAAAACAGGGCAACGATCTAGGATTTATCCGCGCGGACGAGCCCTTTGCCGTAAGCACGATCTTTACGAGCAATAAATTTCAAGCCGCGCCGATTAGGCATTTCAAAAGGGCGCAAGAGCGCGCGGGCGGAGAGCTTAAAACAAATTTTATCCTCGTAAATTCTAAAAACGCAAACTCGATGACCGGAGAGCAAGGCATCGCCGATATCGATGAAATTTTTAGCGAACTTGGCAAAAAGACCGCTCTGATAAACCCCGTTATGAGCTCCACCGGCGTCATCGGATACCGCCTCAAAAAGGAAAAAATTATCGCCGCCGCGCAAAATTTTAACCTCTCGGCGCGAAACTCAGATGCCTTAGCCACCGCCATTATGACGACAGATACGATAAAAAAGGAGCTTGCGTATGAAATTTCTTTAGAAAACGGCGAGAAATTTCATATAGCAGCCGTTTGCAAGGGCGCAGGCATGATCAATCCCGCGCTTGCGACCATGCTCTGCTTCGTCCTAACCGACGCAAAAATCCCACGCGCGGATATGAACGAGCTGCTAAAAAAAGCGGCAGAGCAGAGTTTCAACACAGTAAGCGTCGACGGCGACACCTCCACCAACGATACGATTATGCTCTGCTGCAGCGCGAAATGCGCCTATGAAAAGGACGCTTTCGCCTCCGCGCTAAACGCCCTGACGCGCGAGCTTGCGCTAATGCTGGTAAAAGACGGCGAAGGCGCAACCAAACTGGTGCGATTTAGAGTAAGCGGCGCCGCAAATGCTGGGGATGCCCGCACGGCGGCAAAGGCGCTAAGCAATTCGCCGCTTGTTAAAACGGCGATCTTCGGCGAAGA
>CAUVFI010000223.1:0-2664 GCA_963551055.1 uncultured Campylobacter sp.
TACTGCGCCGCGGAGTCGTTTCGGCGCTTGATCTCGCTTTGAAGTATGCTAAAGACGCGCTCGTCGCTAAGGCTGATGCGCTCGTCCACCTCGACCTGCTTAAGCGCGGCGTTAAGCATCCGCAGGCTGTCTCTGCGGAAATGATCGCCGCTTTTCATCGCCGTTTTAATGTCTTCTAAAATTTGCTCTCGCACACCCATTTTTCACTCCTTGAGGTTAAAATTTCGGCGGTAATTTTAGCAAATTTAAAATTTGGCTCGGGTAAATTTAAGAGGATGAAATTTTAAAATTTTAAAGATTTAGAGTGATTTGCGGCTAAGCTTAAAGCTCGCGCGGCTACCCTTTGCGGCAAAAAGCTCACGCATAAAAGGCTCTTGCAAAGCCTAGTAAAATTTAAAAGGCCCCGCGAGAAATAAAATTCCCGCGAGGCAAAGCAGGCGATAAAAGCTCGCGAAAGCTCTATTTAGCGCGTGAGAATATCATTCGCACGATTTGAAGCAAGAAGCACACGCTTCCTACCAAAAAGATCGTATCGCCGATGATGCGCGCCCAGCGAAGCCCGTAGAGGCTGTCTTTTTGCAAAAATTCCGCGCTTCTTGCGTACCACATACCCACGTCGATCGCCGCGAATGCCTGCAAAATTCCGACAGGCAATAGCGAAATCAGCACCATTAGAAGCAGACCCGCGTTAAGCGCCCAAAAGCCGATCTTCATCAGTGTATCGTCAAAGTTTTTGTCTTTGTAAATATACAGCGCCACGAGCCACACGAAGCCGAGCGCCAAAAAGCCGTATACGCCAAATAGCGCCGTATGAGCGTGCACCGCGGTGGTGTTTAAGCCCTGGATGTAAAATAGCGCAAGCGGCGGGTTGATCAAAAAGCCGAAAACGCCCGCGCCCAGCATATTCCAAAACGCCACGGCGATGAAGCAGTAAAGCGGCCATTTTAAACGCTTAGCCCAATCCTGCGCGAATTGAAGCTTGTAGTAATGAAACGCTTCCGAACCCAAAAGCACCAAAGGCACGACTTCAAGCGCCGAAAAGCTCGCACCCACAGCCATTATCGGCGTAGTGGTGCCCGCAAAATAGAGGTGATGGAAGGTGCCAGGAATTCCGCCGATTAGGAAAATCGATGCGCTAGCAATCGAGGTGTAGGTGGCAAATTTCTTGCTTACTAAGCCCAAGGACGCGAATACGAACGCCAAAGACGCCGTCGCGAAAACCTCGAAAAATCCCTCTACCCAAAGGTGCACGACCCACCAGCGCCAATACTCCATCACAGGGATCGGCGAGCGCTGTCCGTAGAATAGCCCTGCGCCGTAAAAAAGCCCCACGGCGATAACCGAAGCGGTAAAGATCGCTAATAAATTCTTATCGCCCTCGGCTCTAAAGCCCGCGATAAAGCCGCGCAGCACGAGCACCATCCAGATCACAAGGCCCACGAACAGTATCAGCTGCCAAATTCTACCGAGGTCTAAATACTCATATCCTTGATGTCCGATCCAGAAGCTGCTGCTTGGATCCATCTTGCCCGCAATCGCCATGTATTCGCCCGCGAAGCTGCCGACGACCAAGAAAAGAAGCGCGTAGAAAAGCACGTCCACGCCGAGCTTTTGAAATTTCGGATCCTTGCCGCCGTTGATGATCGGCGCCAGAAACAATCCCGCCGCCAAAAAGCCCGTAGCGATCCAGAAAATGGACGCCTGCACGTGCCAGGTACGAGCTAGCGAGTAAGGGATATATTGCGAAATATCAAGCCCGAAAAAGGACTGACCCTCGATCGTATAGTGCGCAACAAAGCCGCCGATGAAGGCTTGAAATGCAAACAACGCAATCGCTACGAAAAGATATTTGCCGAGCGCCTTTTGCGACGGCGTAAGCGCTAAAGCGGCGATCGGATCGGCGTTTAGCTTCGCAGGAGCCTCGAAATCCTCGTCCTTTTTGCCGTAGAAATTTCCGAACCAAACCAACAAACCGATGCCGGTAAGCAAAATAACGAGGCTTGCGATTGTCCAAACGACGTTTTCCGTGGTAGGGACATTGTCTATTAGCGGCTCGTGCGGCCAGTTATTGGTATAGGTCGCCTCTCCGCTCGGACGATCCGTAGAAACCGCCCACGCAGTCCAAAAGATGAAATCCACGAGCTCGGCGCGGTGTTGCTCGTTTGCGAGCGTATTTTCCTTCATCGCGTAATCCTCGCGAAGCTTTTTAAAGCGCGGATCGTTTCCGAAAACGCCCATGTACTCGTCTTTTACGACCGCCATAGCCTTCAAGCGATCATCGCTTAGCTTGACGGTGCCGTCTTTTACGGTGTTGGTGCGATACTCGGCCTTGGTAAGCGCCTTGATCTGCGCCTTTTGCTCGTCATTTAAGGCGTCAAATTTCACGCCGAAACGCTCCTGCGCCTTGATATCCATAAACGCAACTAGCTCTTTATGCAGCCAATCCGCGCTCCAATCGGGCGCCTGATACGCGCCATGACCCCAGATCGAGCCCACCTGCATACCGCCGATGCTCTGCCAGGCCTCCTGTCCGCGGTAAATGCGCTCGGTGCTGATTAGCTCGTTTCCGCTAGCATCGGTAAATTTTACCACCGGCGGAGACTGCCTATACACCTCGCCGCCGTAAAAACCCAAGAAACTAAAGCCCACGATGAGTACCGCTAC
>CAUVFI010000224.1:0-2664 GCA_963551055.1 uncultured Campylobacter sp.
ACCTCCGTTTGCGACGAAAAAGACTACGGCAAGCGCGCCGATAATCGCTAAAATTCTAAAATTTAATAGCTTTCCTTTAAATGCAAAGAGCCAAAATAGCGCAAGCGAGATTAAAATTTTTGCCACCAAAGGCGTGGAGCAAAGCGCAATCAAAAAGATGATCATCGCTTCGTAATTTACCGCACTTTTTCGCTTAAAAATCAGCGTGTAGGCGAAAAATATGGCGAGCATCATGGAATTTAGCGAGAAGCTTGAGGGATACCACCACATATAAAATATCGTAAACGCGCCCAGCCAAAACAGCGTGCTACGCGAGCCGCGCGCGCAAATGCGGATGAGCGCCCACAAAATACACATCGCAAGCACGATATTTAGCATATCGGTGTCGTAATACCCCGCCATAGTGCGGTTGTAGTAGCTATTCGCCACGCTCGCGACAAGCGCGCCGATGAAACCCGCGCGCATGCAGCGAAACTCGCTTGAGATAAGCAGGATCGGCACTACGATGAGCGAGCTAAACAAAGCCGGTAGATAAACGAAGATCGTCTCGATTTTAAAGGGCAAAATTTCAGCCAAAAACGCCGTCACGATCGAAAGCGGCGCGCTAAAATAGCTAAGATCGTTGGGTTGATGAAAGCCCGCGAGACGGTCGCGCGCGCCCTCTGCAAAGGCGTAGCCGTCGTTTGTATTTATCATCAGCTCGCCGTCCCAAAAAAAGTAGTTCGGAAAACCGCTCGCCCAATACACCCACCACATACGAAACGCCACGCTAAAGGCAAATGCAAACAAAATCATCAGCAAAATATGCTTAGAAAACTCATAATTTTTTATGAAGCCAAAAATTCTACGCCTGGCAGGAAGCGCGCCAGCTGCCTGATTTTTAGAATTTTGGGAATTTTCTGCTGTAAAGCTTTTAGAATTATCAGAATTTATGCCGTTTGTAGAATTTAAAGCGCTTGCGGAATTTGCATTTTTAAATTTAGCCAAATTAGCGGCTTTTGCGGAATTTTTATTTGTAGAGTTCGCGGTGCCAGCGGAATTTTTATTTATAGAATTTTTGCTCGTGGAATTCGCAGTGCCTTTCAAATTTGAGTTTGTAGAATTTGCGCCTGCGGAATTTTTAGAATTTACCGAGGTAGAATTTCGTCCGCTTGATTTTTTAGCCTTTTTGGATTTTTTTTGTGCTCGCATTTTTGCAGAAACAGCGCGCGCTTGATCGTCGCTTAAATTTTTAACGCCGGCGTGCGCGGAATTTTTGCTCGCAGAATTTTTTGCATCAAGCGCAGAATTTTTATCGCTCTGAGGCGCAGTATCCTCGCTACCCTTAAGCTCGGCATTTTCGCCGCTAAAATTCTCTCCGCCACTTGCGGAATACTCTGCGTCAAAATTTCCCTCACTAGCGAAATTTTCGCTTAAGGCAGCTTTGTCGGCACCCATTGATTGCGCGCCTTTTTGATCGTCCGATCCTTCGTCGATCTCTCTGACGCTAAAAGCCTTTTTTTCTTCACCCACGCCTATTTTCCTTCGTCGATTTGTTCTATTTTTGCGATCAGCTCGCTTGCTATCCGTTTTTTATCGAAAAACGAGGCTCTAATTTTAGCCTTTTTCTCATAAAATTTTACATAATTTTCATCATCCAGCGCTTTTTGCATCGCCGCTTGGGTGCTTTCTAGATCGTTTACGCCCACCAGCACGCCCCATTCGCTCTGCCCCATAAGCTCGCGCGCGCCGCTTTGATGATCGCTTGAAATCACGAGCTTGCCGCACGCAAGAGCCTCGATGAGCGCGTTTGAAAACCCCTCAAAAAGGCTTACGAAAACAAACGCATAGCATCTAGCCATATACTTATACGGGTTTGCATCAAAGCCCAAAAGCTTCACGCGGCCGCTTAAGCCCAGCTCCTCTATCAGGGCCTCAAGCTCGGCTCGCAGCACGCCGTCGCCTAAGATCAGCAGGTCTTTGTCGTTATTTTTTAAATTTGCATACGCGCGGATCAAAAGCGCGTGGTTTTTACCCGCATCGAGCCTGCCGACGCTTAGGAAAAACGGTCGCTCCTGCGCGATAGGCTCGCTCGCTTTACGGCCGATCTCATCCAGATCGATTGCGTTGTATAGCACGCTCATCTTGCGCTCGTCAATTCCGAAATTATCCGCCAGATCGCGCAGATTTCCAAGCGAGTTCGGAAAGATAAAATCGGCCTTCGGATAGAGCTTGCGAAGCAGAAATTTTGAAATTTTAGATTTGAAGCTCGGCTCTTTATACAGCACCGACGGCGTCGAGCATTCGTTAAAAATCATCGCTCCGCCCAATCCGTAAACTCGCGCCAGCGCCGCCACGTAACACGGGCGGTTCATCCAAACGAAGTGGATGTCGATACCCAGGCGCTCGCATAGCTTTTTGTACCTAAGCGCCAAAAACGGTAGCTTTGCGAGCTTCAGCAGCCCGTTTTCAAAAGGGGCTGATTTTTCGATGAAATGGATCTGCACGCCGCTTGGAATTTCATAAAAAATCCTCTCGTTCATCAGCACCAGATGCACTTCGTAGCGTGCCGTAAGCTCACCTAAGAGGTTGCTTACGACGCGTTCGGCGCCGCCTCCTGCCATCGAATATATAAAAACGCTTAATTTCTTCATCCCTTTACCTTTTAAATATCGCTGCCGCGCC
>CAUVFI010000225.1:0-2653 GCA_963551055.1 uncultured Campylobacter sp.
CTTAAATTTATGTCCACGCACCCTTCAAACGACGATCGCATCGCCGATCTGAAAGAGGTGATGCCGAAAGTCTTGCCGCTTTACGAGGCTGCCACAAGAAATAGATAGTCTTGCGATTTAAAATTTCGCAAGAGTTTGCGCGCTGAGGTTTTTTTAAGTAGCAGGTTTTATCGTCGCATTTAAATTTCTTAATGGGCTTGCGCGCGGCGCTAGGATTATCCGCCGCCGCGCATAAGCTCTATCGCGATAAAATCTCGCCGCAACAAAGGTCTGCCGCAGCGCGAAATTTTAAATTACCGCAAAATTCTACGAGCGAGCGCGAAGTATTTTCCGCGCCTTTTGGATTTTAAAGCGTTTTTAGATATAATCATAAATATTTATTTTTAAATTTCAAAGGATAAGAAATTTGGACACGGACAGTTCGGTTTTAATGTTAGTTTTAGCTTTTGTATTCATCTTTATGAATGCTTTTTTTGTTCTTTCGGAATTCTCAATCGTCAAAGTAAGAAAGTCTCGCCTCGAAGAGCTTATCAAGGATAAAATTCCAAACGCAAAGCTCGCTTTTAAAATTTCAAACTCCCTTGATACCTATCTCAGCGCCACTCAGCTAGGCATTACGATAAGCTCGCTCGCCCTCGGCTGGATCGGTGAGCCCGCGGTATCGAGACTGATCGAGCTGCCGCTAAGATCCATCGGCATAGGCAGCGGAGCGGCGGCACATACGATCGCCTTCGTCATATCTTTTACGCTCGTTACGCTATTTCACGTCGTGCTTGGTGAGCTGGTGCCAAAATCCATCGCTATTGCCAAAACCGAGAAGATCGTGCTTTTCATCTCTAGACCGCTTCATATTTTTTGGATTATGTTTTTTCCGATCATAAAGGCGTTTGACTTCATTGCTGCCGTCTCGCTTAAAATCATCGGCGTAAAGCCCGCTAAAGAGAGCGAGCTCGCGCTTTCTGACGAAGAGATCAAAATCATCGCGAGCGAGAGCCTAAAAGGTGGTGTGCTCGATAGCCTAGAGACCGAGATCATCAAAAACGCCGTCGATTTCAGCGACACGGTCGCCAAAGAGATAATGACGCCGAGGCGCGATCTCATATGCCTAAATAAGCAAAAAAGCTACGATGAAAACTACGCAACCGTATTGCAGTCGAAATTTACGCGCTTTCCGTATATCGACGGCAGCAAAGATAACGTCCTAGGCCTCATCCACATCCGCGACATCATACAACAAAAGGGAGATAAAAGCTTCGATAAGATCGTGCGCAAGCTCATCATCGTGCCTGAAAACAGCCCGATCTCTAAAATTTTACCTATGATGAATAAGCAGCGCATTTTTGCCGCGCTCGTCATCGACGAATACGGCGGCACGGCGGGATTTTTGACGATGGAAGATATAATAGAAGAAATTTTTGGCGACATCAACGACGAGCACGACGTAAATGCGCAAAATTTCAAACGTATCGACGAGAACACCTTTGAGTTTAGAGGGCGTTTCGAGATCGAAGGCGTCGAGGAGGTGATGGGCATTGACTTTGATGAGGAGACCGAGCAGCTAACGATCGGCGGCTACGTCTTTAATCTCTTCGGCAGCCTACCTGAAATCGGCGATAAAATAAGCGATGAAAACTGCGACTACGAAGTGCTTCGTATGGACGGCACAAGAGTTTCGCTCGTAAAAGCGATCAAAAAAGCAGTCGCGCAGCCGCAAGAAAACGAAGAGGCTGAGAAAAATAACTAAGCCAAAGTGCGGGTTAATAAAATTCCACTTTGCAATGCTGCGCGCCGTAAATTTTAAGCGCGTTGCCGCTTGCGACGCTCTCAATTCCCATCTAGGGTAAAAATTTATTCACCGCTCCCGTATAGATGCCCTAATAGCGGGCACAGGAATGCCACTCGCCTTGTAGAGCGCCATAAAAGTGCTATTTATAAGTCCTCTTCATATTACAAACGAAAGGTGAAATTCTACCGCGAAAATTCTGCCAGAGCGGCGCTAGATAAAATTTCTTGATAAGCCTGTTTTCAAATTTTGCGAGATCGTAGATTTTAAAAATTTCAAAATTTTGCGGAATTTTAAAATTTCAATTAATCTAAATTTCTCGCCTAACTTAAATATCAAGCCCTGCTACAAGCCTGGGCTAAGCGGATTTTAAAGCCAAAGCCTAAGCGTGGAATTTCACGAAGAAATTCTAAAATTATAAAGATAAAATTTTGCCGCGTAGTATCGCAAAATTAACTCTATCGATTTTGATCATAAAATTACGCTAATCCTACTTTAAAACTTCGCAATTTTAAATTCTAAAAATTCCTAAGTAATCAAGTCGGCACGCCTTAAAATTCCGCATAAATAAATCTTAAATTCCTTTTTGCTACCATAACGAAAATTTTTCGCACGGATGGCTTTATGACAAAACACAAATTCTCATCGCGTTGGGCTTTTATCATCGCTTGCGTGGGCTCTGCCGTAGGTATGGCAAATGTCTGGGGCTTCCCTTATAAACTCGGCACGAACGGCGGCGGCGCATTTTTGCTAATTTACGTTTTTTTCGTAGCGCTGTTTTCATACGTGGGTCTAAGCGCCGAATACGCGATCGGTCGCCGCGCCAAAACAGGCACGCTGGGCTCATACGAATACGCGTGGAAAAGCCGC
>CAUVFI010000226.1:0-2652 GCA_963551055.1 uncultured Campylobacter sp.
GCGCGGAGCATGTCTTGGTGCACGACAGCTACCTCATAAATTTGGGCCATCCGCGCGAGGCAGAGCGCGAGAAGTCCCTAAACGCCTTCGTGGATGAGATTCGTCGCTGCGAGGCGCTCGGGCTTAGGCTTTTAAACTTTCATCCGGGCTCGCATCTAAATAAAATTTCAGCTCAGCAGTGTCTGGATAATATCGCAGGGTCGCTAAATTTCGCCATCGCAAACACCGCAGGCGTCAAACTCGTGCTCGAAAACACCGCCGGCCAAGGCTCCAATCTCGGCTATGATTTCGCTCAGCTCGCCTACGTGATCGACAAAATTTCAAACAAAGATCGCATCGGCGTCTGCATCGACACCTGTCACGCGTTCGCCGCAGGATACGACCTCCGCAGCCCGCAGGCCTACGAGCGCACGATGAGCGAGTTTGACCGCGCGATCGGCTATAAATTTTTAAGCGGCATGCACCTAAACGACACGAAAAACGAGCTTGGCGTGCGCAAGGATCGGCACGAGAGCCTCGGACGCGGATTTTTGGGGCTCGCGGCGTTTGAAAACATCATGAACGACCCGAACATCGACGAGATCCCGCTGATTTTAGAAACGATCGACGATAGCCTCTGGGCGAAGGAGATCGCACTTTTGCGCAGTATGCAAGGACGCCGTAAAGCCTAATCGGGCGCCTTTTGCGCCACGTAGAATTTATCTCATTTCGCTTTAAAGTGGCGCCTAGAGATAAGAGCCTTATGCCGTGCAAATTTAACATCGTGGGATTTATCGCTTAAATTTTAACAAGCAAAAATAATGAGGAACTTCGCGCTAAAAATTCTGCGCCGTAAAAAGGCACGAAATTCTACGACAAAAACACATCATCATAGCAAAAGAGCAAAATTTTTATAGAAAAATGCAGCGTCGCGGCAGAAATGAAAAATTTTACGCTGCGTAATTAAAATTTTCAAGCAAGATTTTTAAAGCGATGCAGCGGTAAATTTTAAAATTCTATCGCTACGATATTTCAAGGCTCAGCGCCAAATTCGAAGCTCTAGGAATTTTAAAATTCTAAATTCCGAATCAAAAAATCGGCGCGAAGTTTTATACGCGCGACTGCGTAAATTCCAATCTTGTAATTCTACTTTTGTCCGATCCGTGCAGAGGCGAAGCGCATAAGATTTCATAAATTCTAACTTAAAATTTTGCTGCGTGCCAATCTATGCTTTTAGCACGCATTTGCTTATGACAAATCTGCCTCTTTATTTTAGCGCTTTGCTTGCGCTAAAATCTATGCAGGATCCGTGTAAATTTACGTTAAATTCTGCCGCATATCGCCCGATTAATTTAAAATTCTATCGTCGCCTTAAATTTGCTTGCGTTTTAAATTTAAACGCGTTTATATGCAGCCGAATTTTGAGCCGCAGCCGATGCATATTGTACCGGCCGCAACTCGGCGCGCTATTTTAGCAGCTCATACATATTGCAGGATTTTTGCCAAGTTTCTTTAAACTCGGGCAGATTCATAAAAAGAGAATTTTTATTTTTGCCTAGATCGCAAGCTTTTTTAAAGTATTGCGCGGCTTTGCTTTTATCGTTAATGTTGTAGTTAAATACCGCGAAATTGAAGCAACTCGGTAGGTCGCCCGCTATGTCGCAACCTTTTTATAATAAACTGCCGCTCTCATTTCATCCTTTTTTACGCCCTTTCCTTTGTCATACATATCTGCTAACATACTGCACGATAGTTCTTCTCCTCCGTCACAAGCCTTGTCATAATAAGTTATCCCTTTTGATATATCTTTTTCGACGTCAACCCCGAGACTATATTTGATCCCCAATAATCCACAACAAATAGTGCATTTCGCGTTACAATTTTTTTCAAGAGATCTGATGCCTTTTTTAGAATCTTCTTGCATTATAATTTCTGACGCTGAAAGGCACCCTTCCTCACATCCACCATTGCAAGCTTTTTCAAACAGTTTAAACGACGTAGCATTGTCTTCGCATAATAAGCCGGCTTTGTAGCAAGACTCCATATCGCCGTCATTGCACTCCTTTTCAAACTTTTCAAACTCGGACGCTCCTAACGCAAAGCAAGCGGCGAGCACCAACGCAAATAGCGATTTTTTCATTTAGTATCCTTTCCGGGTAAAATTTGGCTAATTCTACCCCTCCCCCCCCCCCCTAAGAAATTGATTAAATTTATCGCGAATTTTAATAAGGTAGCGAGAATTCCGACCGCGGATCCACCAAGCCCGCTCAAAATTTAAATTTTACCTGGATTGAGCTATAATCCCTTTTTTGAAATTTTAACCTTGGATAAAGATTTGAAAATAGCGTTTTTTGATTCGGGTATCGGCGGGCTGAGCGTGCTCGCCGAGGCTCTGCGGCGGTTTAGCGGGGCGGAGTTTTTGTATTTTGCCGACGAGGATCACGTCCCCTACGGCACGAAAAGTAGGGCCGAGATCGTGCGGCTGAGCCTCGATGCGGTGGGATTTTTGGTCTCGCGCGGCGCGGACGCGATCGTCGTTGCTTGCAACACCGCCACGAGCGCGGCTATCTTGGAGCTTCGCGGCGCATTTAGCGTACCCGTCATCGGCATGGAGCCCGCCGTCAAGCTCGCTGCGGACAGCTTCGGCGCGCGCCCGACGCTGCTCATCGCCAC
>CAUVFI010000227.1:0-2651 GCA_963551055.1 uncultured Campylobacter sp.
TTTTCATCAACACTAGCGGCATCGGCCGTGTTTTGCGACCTGCGCGCGTGCAAAACATCAAAGCGGGCGCAAAAATTCTCCTTAGCGGCGACATCGGGCGGCACGGGGCGGTGATACTCGCGGCACGCGACGAGATCGCACTAAGCAGCGAGTTGCAAAGCGACTGCAAACCGCTTTGCGCCGCGGTAGAAAAGCTGATCTTGCAAGGCGTGAAGATCCAAGCGATGCGAGATGCGACGCGCGGCGGGCTTAGCGCGGTTTTGAACGAATTTGCAAGCTCCAGCGGGCTTGAATTTTTGGTGCGCGAAGAGGATATCAAAATCAGCGATGAAGTAGTGGGCGTGTGCGAGCTGCTTGGCTTCGAGCCTTACGAGCTTGCAAATGAAGGCACTTTCGTAGCGATCATAGAAGATGAAGTCGAGGCGGATAGGGCGCTTGAGATACTACGCGAATTTGACGCAAATGCCGCGATCATCGGCGAGGTACGTGAAGTAGGGCACGGTGGAGGCGAATTTGGAGGCACTTTGACGCCCAAGCTTGGCGCGCGGGACGAATTTGCGGGCGCAAGCGATATGAACGCAGCGTCAGAAAATAGGGCGGGGCAATTTAAAGCTCCGTATGCGGCAAAAGGGCGAGTGATTTTGCAAAATGCCTATGGCTCGCAGCGATTTTTGGAGCTTCCAAAGGGCGAACTACTGCCGAGGATTTGTTAACGCAGGCTAAAACTAGGACGAGCGATGAAGGGATTAAATTTTAAAATGAACGCGCCGGCTTTGGCGGCGAGGATAATACGCGTCCGCGCGGCGCACATGCGCGGCGCAAAAATTCAATACGGCGCGCTATATGCGGCTCCCGCGCCGAGAGAAAGCAGGGCGGCGAGCCCGATGCATGCAAGGCGGATGCCGTGCATGAGCTAAGCATAGTTCAAAGCCTCGTCGCGCTATGCGAGAAAAACGCCGCAGCAGGCGGTGCGAAGGAGGTCGTGCGCATCGAAGTGCGCATCGGGCGGCTAAGCGGTATCGAACCGCACTATTTGCAAAGCGCGTTTGAGGTCTATAAGGCGGGCACGATCTGCGAGAATGCAGAGCTTGAGATCGCCGTACAGAGCGTCGTCATCGAGTGCGAAAGCTGCGGCTTCGGCGGCGAGCTCGGCGAAAACGACTTCACATGCCCCGCTTGCGGTTCGCAAGAGCTGAGCGTCACCGGCGGCGAGGATATGCACTTGATGCGCCTAGAGATGCGGTAAATAGGGGATTTGATAAAATTTAATCGCTCTCTCTGAGCTGGAAATTTTGAAAGATTTTTAAAGCGTCGATTATATAATAGCGTCGGCTATATAATTTGGTATAAATCGCGCCGCATTTTGCGTTCAAATTATGTCATTGCAGGCGCATCCGTAGCGCCTGCAGAGATTTTTTTGTCGCTTTTTTCGCAAGAGATTAAAATGAGTGCAAGAAAAGCAATCTACGCAGCTTTAAAATTTTATAGGGAGATTAGAAAAGACGCGAAGCAGCTCCGCACACAGCCTTGTGTGATAAAAATTTTATCTAATTTTTTGCCGCGCAATACGATCTTCGTGCCGCCACAGACGATCTACAACACGCACAAGCTTGACGGCTAGGGTACAAAGTCCATTTGTTTATCACCCAAGTACGATTTTATTAAAAATTTTTTCAAAGCTTCACGTACTTTTTAAGTTTCGTTTATCGCCAGTTAAATCAAGCCGAGTATTTTAAAAAACTATGTATCAAAGCATAAAATATGTATTTTTATGCATAAATATATACGCAAAATCAGATATAATTTTTTACTTGAAAATTATAGTTTTCAATATAAAATAACTAAGATTATGGGGATCGCAGTGTCTTTCATCATTGTTTGTCACATATATGAGCTTATAGATTTAACAATGCGAGTTTTCTACGTGGTTTGTGATTAACTAATTCGCTTGTTGCATTGAAATTTTAAAACTACTTCGCACTACACTACAATTTTTATTATGCGCTCTGTTTTGCGTCCGTCCGCAGATTGTTAAATTTGCCCTTTGAGAACTATGGCCTTTATGACAAATCTACAAATCTGCACGGATTAAATTTCTTGTTAAACTCCGCACGCGCCCTCCCCTCTGCGCGGCTTTTTGGGCTATCAACAGCAGATTTGATCGCCATGTCTTTTTATACGCGCTGTATTTAATCTCTGCACCCCACGTCCTTTAAAATCGGCGTCTAAACGTCGCAAAATTCTAAAATCGATGCGAAATTTTAAAATTCAGTAACGCGGACAGTTCTAAATTTATCTAAATTTCAAATCCCGCAAGTATAATCTCGCCATAAAATTTTAACAATCCAAAGGCAAAAAAAAAATGAAGCGCGATACTTTAAGCGCCATAAAATTTCGCGGCATAGCCTCTAGCGTTTTATCGATCTGCTGCTACCTGATCATTTGGGCTTGTTGTGAGCTTTTGCATGATATTACGATGAGCGGATTTTTCGCCGCTGCGACCATAATCGTCGCCGTAATTTTTACTTCGATGAGCTTTAAGCTCTCCGCGACCAAAATGATCTCCGATATCTCCGCTAGCAAAGTCTTTAACGCGTATCGCGCTATGTTTTTTGCCTATGTGATATATGCCGCCTTGCTGGGCGCGATGC
>CAUVFI010000228.1:0-2650 GCA_963551055.1 uncultured Campylobacter sp.
CCCCAAATTCTAGAGGCAAATTCTACATAGAGAAATTTTAAATTTATTACAAAATGAAATTCCGTTTAAATTTTAGCCCGCGATATGTTTCTCTTGGGGCGAGAAGGAGGCTTGAATTGCGAGGTCGCTCCCCTTCCCGCCCCAAACCCCACCCATCCCCCGACGACGCTTTAAGCGGTGCAGGCTGCGCCTGAGTTTTATTCTAATGAAACAAACATGCGTAAAATTCCTCATGTAGTAATCCAAGTCATATTAAATTTTAACGCGGACTGAGTCGGCCCCCTTGAGCGTGTTAGGGATTAGGGGATTTAAAAAAGAGGGGAACGTCTCGCAAAACGAGCGTAGCGACGCAAGGCTCAGCCTGTGGCGTTTCTTACGCGCGTAGCGAAGCAGAGCAAGTAGCACCCCTAAGAGAAAACATTGCCGCGAGTAAATTCCAAAGATAGAATTTTACATAGCGAAATTCTAGAATTTTAATTTATATCGCGAATTTTACGAGCCGTAAATTTAAAAGCAAAGCTCTAAATTGCAACATCCATATCCACGGGCTCGATCTGCAGCCCGCGCAGATCCGCGAGATGCTGTACCGCGGCGTCCGTCTCGGCGTTTTTGGGAAGGACGATATGAAAACCACGATCAAACGCCAAGAAAAAATTCTCTCCGCCCGCAGCGATGCGATTTAGCGAACGTGCGGCAAATTTCTCGCTTGCGCGCGGCTCGCCCTTCGAAAATGAAATTTCATCCTCGCCCGCGATAAATTCCATCTCTATGTTTGAGTCTTGCGCGAGTTTGGCGGCAGCCAGATGCTTTCTTAGCATGCGGCGGTAAAATTTCGGATAAAAAATAAGCCACGTCACGCCCAAAACAACCGACGCCACGCTCGCAATCGGCGCCGTTTTCAAAAGTCCGTCGATGATAATGCCCATGAGCAAAAACTCAAACGGTATGGCGTAGGTGCTGACTAAGCGCTGCTTGCGCGCCTTTTTGCTGTAAAGCAGCATAAATTTATTGAGGTTATCCACGTCGCGATTGGTGATACGTACTTTCATATTTTTCCTTTAATTTTTCCGTAATTGTAGCGAAGCCGCCTTAAATTTGCGTCCGTTAACTTCCGTGAGATAAAATCCCGTTTTTAAAGGAGCGCCCGTGAAATCTCTATTAAAAATCAACGGATTTTTGCCGTTTTTGGCGATTATGTTTATCAACGCAAGCGTCGATCTGGGCCATAAGATCACGATCCAAAACGTCCTTGTCAAAAGCGCCGATTCCGGTGCTCTTATCACCCTTACCTCGCTTGTAAATTTGCTGATTTTGCTACCTTACGTATTTCTTTTTAGCGCCAGCGGCTATCTCAACGATAAATTCTCGCGCACCCGCATTACGCGGATCTGCGCGAAACTCGGCGTTGCCCTTACCGCGCTCATTACGCTAGGATATCTGTGCGGGTGGTTTTATTTCGCATTTTTTATGACGATCCTGCTTGCGGCGCAAAGCGCGATCTACTCGCCCGCCAAATACGGCCTGATTAAAAAGATCGTCGGCGCGAAAAATTTAGGCGCGGCAAACGGCCTCGTGCAGGCTCTTACCATCATCGCGATTCTGCTTTCATCGCTTGTTTTTTCGGTGATTTTCGAGCTGTTTGCGACGCGCAGCAGCGACGCGGGCGAGCTGATGAGCTCGGTTTGGTTCATCGGCGTGCTTTTGGTCGCGGGCTCCGTGCTTGAAACATACTACTCATATAAAATTCCATTCTTCGACGCCGCGCAACCACAGGCGGAATTTAACAAAGACGACTATCTTAAGCTTCGCTATCTAAGGCAAAATTTAAATTTTGTGCTAAAAGACAAAAACGTCCTGCTCTGTACGCTGGGACTTGCGATGTTTTGGGCAGTCTCACAGCTCGTGATCGCGACCTTCCCGGCTCACTACAAGAGCCTTAGCGGCAGCGATAACGTAATGGTGATCCAGGTGATCTTAGCTCTTAGTGCGATCGGAATCGCGCTAGGCTCGATCTTTGCGGGCAGCTACTGTAAAAAGCATATCGAGCTCGGTATCGTGCCGTTTGGCGCATTCGGGCTTGCGCTCGCGCTAATGGTGCTAGCCAACGCGCACTCGGTATTTTGGCTCGGCACGGCATCGTTTTTCTTCGGATTTAGCGGCGGAATTTTCATCGTGCCGCTCAACGCCGTCATTCAGTTTTTCACCGCCGATGAGCGCATGGGGCGGGTACTCGCGGGCTCAAATTTCATCCAAAATATCTTTATGGTGCTGTTTTTGCTCATCGCCATCATCTTGGTGCATTTTGCGGTCGCCAGCGGCGAAATTTTCGTTATGGCTGCTCTTTGCGTGCTCATCTGCGGGATCTTCGGCGCGAAATATCTGCCGCAGCTTTTCGTTAGAATTTTACTCATTCCGTTTATGAAATTCGGCTACCAAGTCCACGTAGACGGTATCGAAAACATCCCGCAAAAAGGCGGCGTACTGCTTTTGGGTAACCATATCAGCTGGATCGATTGGGCGGTGGTACAGCTTGCGTGCCCGCGCGGCGTGCGCTTCGTGATGCATCGCAGCTACTATGATCTGTGGTATTTGAAATGGTTTTTTAAAATTTTCCGCGTCATTCCGATCGGAGCGGGCGTGAGCAAAAGCG
>CAUVFI010000229.1:0-2638 GCA_963551055.1 uncultured Campylobacter sp.
AATTCCAAAAATTCCAAAAATTCCAAAAATTCCAAAAATTCCAAAAATTCCAAAAATTCCATTCCTCTCAATTCTGCAAGTAAAATTTTAAAACCGCAAGTAAAATCCCAAATCCTTGGCAAAATTCCATCCATAACAAAGCTCGCAAAATCATACTTTAAACTAGCTTTTGTTACAATCGCAAGTTTTTAAATCCAAGGACAATTATGAAAAAGTTTATATTTTTTATCACCACCCTGCTTTGCTCTTTGAGCCTTTACTCCGCAGATACCAACCCGGACGCGCCGCTTAAGCTCGATCCTAGCGTAGTGCACGGCGAGCTGGCAAATGGCGTGAAATTTTATATCCTCAAAAACGACGTGCCAAAAAATAGCGCGCTTTTTTACCTCAACGTAGCTGCGGGCAGTGTTGATGAAAATGATGACGAACAGGGTCTTGCGCATTTCGTCGAGCATATGGCATTTAACGGCAGTGAGCACTTCGATAAAAACGAGCTAGTCCATACCCTGCAGCGCCTGGGAGTAAAATTCGGCGCCGATCTCAATGCACAGACTGGCTTTGAAAACACCACATACAACATCCAAGCCCAAGTAAGCGACGAGACACTAAAGGACATATTTTTGGTACTGCGCGATTATGCAGGCGGCGTAAAATTTGACGAGAACGAAACGCAAAAGGAAAAGGGCGTCATATTAGAAGAAGCAAAAAAAGGCTTTGAGAGGCGCTTTTACGAAAAGCGCGCCACATATTTATACCCTAATTCTATATTTTCCAGACGCTTTCCGATCGGACAAAATGAAATCATCAAAGGCGCCACCGGCGAGCAACTAAAAAAATTCTATGCGCGCAACTACCTTCCTAGCGCCATTAGTATCATAGTCGTGGGCGACGTAAACGTTGAGCAGATTAAAAACTTAATCAAGCAAAATTTTAGCTCTCTTTCTGCGCACGGCGAAAAAATCCCGCGCGATCTTAGCCTACGCCCATTTGAAGGCGGGCTAGCAAGCACCGTAGAACCTGAGCTCGGCACTAATGTCGCTAGCGTGCTTTACGCAGGCAAATATGAGCCGCTAAGAAGCTACGGCGCACTTAAGAATGAGTGGCTGCAAGCCTACGTATCGAGGCTGATGGAGCTTGGATACGATGCGATGAATGTGAATGCCAAAATTCCGCTTAAAGCCTATTTCGGCTCGGACGATCTGTTTAAAAACCGCAGACTATACAGCATAAGCGCGAATATTTTTAATTTCGACGCCAACGCCACATTAAGTAGTCTTTTTAGCGCGATCAAAGGGGTGCGCGAACACGGATTTAACAATGACGATTTTGATAGCGTTAAGGCGGAATTTAAACATCAAGTGCAAGCCGATCTGCTTAAAAACGATACACAAAGTGCGCAAATAGGAGCACTACTTGATTTCGTACAAAACGGCAATGTAAAGCTTAGTAAGCAAGACGAGCACGATCTAAGCCTCAAGGCGTTAGAAGAAATAACGCTAGCAGATGTTAATAAATTTTTCTCAAAGATAACGGATGGAGCGAGATTTACGGAGATTATCTCGGCAAAGGATTTGGGCATTAGCCAAAAAGACGCGGAGCTGCTCTACGAAAAAGCGGTGCCGTTTAATTTCGCTGCTTCAAAGCTTACTTCCAAGCAGCTTGCGGGAGCAGATTTAAAAGAGACGGAATTTAAAGCACAAAAAGGCGCTAGCGGCACTGAAATTTTGGAGTTTAAAAACGGCGCGAAGGTAATTTTAAAGCCTCTTAAAAGCGAGAAAAATAAAATTGCCCTCGCAGCCGTTAAAAAAGGTGGCTACGCGCACTTTGGCAAAGCTCGTGGCGAAATTCTAACCGCGCTGCTAAACTCAGGCACCATAGGCGAGCTAAACGAATACGAGGCGGGACGTTTGACTTCAAAATTTGATTATAAGCTAAGATTTAGGATGGATGACTCAGACTGCGGTTTTAGAGGCGCAGGGGCGGATCTGGAGGCGATGGCACACGAGCTTTACGCAAGATTTAGCGAGCCGCTAATTCATGCAAGCTCGTTTACAAAATACAAAACCGACGCGCTTTCGGCGATCGCGCTACGAGACGAGACGGCGGAATTTAAATTCGGCGAGCAAATTTTAAAATCTCTATATTCGGGAGATACGGCTCGCAAGCAGCCGCTTAGCGCAGATGACGTAAAGAGCGCAAATCTTGCCGATTTACAGCGCGATGCGGATAAAATTTTTTCAGGTGTTGGAGATTTTATCTTTGTGCTTAGCGGCGATTTCGAGCCTGCGCGCGCGAAACAAATTCTAGCCAAATATATCGGCAATCTAAAGCCCGGCACAAGCAGCGCTACGCCTAAAACTTTGATGCTAAATACTTCTAGCGGCGAGATTGTGCAAGACTACGGTGATAGTGATAAAAGCGAAGTTAGGATGATTTTTTCAAACTATGAGCTGCAAAATTTCGACTTTTCAGACACTTATAAATTTCAAGCGTTAAAAAGCGTACTAAGCAATCGCATCGTCGAGCAGATCCGCGAGGCGCGCGGACAAATTTACTCGGCGATGGTGCATAGCGCCTATGTGCGTGAGCCACAAATCGCAGCGAGCTTGAACGTATCGTTTTCTACCGAGCCGAAAGA
>CAUVFI010000230.1:0-2632 GCA_963551055.1 uncultured Campylobacter sp.
CCCACATAGTCCTCGCACTCCTTGCAAAGCTCCATATTACGGCGAAATTTACTCTTTTTTAGCACGTCGATTACTGCGACACGCATACGCCCATCGTCGCGCCCTTCGTCGTAAAAGCTCGCACTCATCGGCACGTTGGCGTATGAAAAATCAAAAAGCACGGAATTTTGCTCGCTTTTAAACGCCGCAAAGTCGAATTTCGCTAAATTTTGAAATTCCGCCTCATCGCTAGGCACGATGGGTGAGCTGCGTAAAAACTCCAGCTGCTGCTGCCAGCGCTTAAATTTCGTATCCGTTTCATAGAAAAAAAACGGAATTGCAAAAAATTCGTAGTAGTAGCTTCTTGCTTGAAGTAGATTCACATCCATTACATTGCCCCTTTTCTAGCATCTTCTATCTGCTTTTTTATCATTATTTTCGCCTTGCAATCGCCGCAGCAAAAAAGTGTTTTCATCTTTTCAGGTTCGTTTGCAAAATGCGCGCCCATCATCTCCGCGATCTTCATCACGGCTTTGCTAGTCGCAAATTCCTTACCGCACTCGATGCACTTAAAAAGCTCGTCTTTAGCTAGCATTTTGTAATTAAAAAATCCCGGCTCAAGCTCCACGCCGCAAGGCTTAAGCTCGATCGTATCCTTTTCGGCGCAGCTTAGCACGCAGTAGTTGCACGACGTGCAGAGCGAAGCGTTGAGCTTAATCGAATTGTCGCTGTTATCGGCATACAGCGCGCCGGTATTACAGGCGCCCACGCAGCTAAGGCAGAGCGTGCAGCTTGCTTCGTTTATGTTTACTTTGCCAAATTTTAGCAACTCTCCGCTTTTTACGGCGCCGAAGCTGCCCTCGCCGACCATTGCGCTTACGCGTTTGGAAAAAATTTCTTTCTTGCTAAGACCCTGCTCGTTTAAGCTAAACGCCCAGGGCTGAGAGCTTTGCACCCGCTTTAACGCCTCTTGCAGCTCGGTTAAATTTCGCGCTAAAAATACTGCGTCCTTGCCATAGATCGCGCGCGAAATTCCATTGATAAGCTCCACCGCTTCGCGCGTGCCATCACCTACATCCGTGCCGTAAACGATCACACTCGAGCCGCTTTCTTGCATAGCGCTTAGCAGATTTATCTCATCTATTTGCTTGCTTCCAAAAATTCCAAACGGCAGCACGCCGCACGGAAGCTGCGCTGCGGGTGCGGACGCGATTTCGCTTTCTGCGATGAGAAGCGGAATTTTGCCTGCATAGAGCTTTGCGATCTCGCCAAATACGCTTTGGGGCAGCTTGGCAAATTTCAGCGCACCGCTAGGGCAGACGCTCACGCACGCGCCACAGCCTATACAGTCGATGTGCGAAAATACTAACTCGCGCTTTTCGTCGTTTTTCAAAATCGCCACTGTGGGGCAAACCTCTGCGCACGGCGCGCGCAGCTCATTTCGCCTACCTTGATACTGACAGATCGCAGGATCGAAGATCGTGGAATTCTTATAATGATAAACCGGGCTTTTGGAATTTAAAATTTCTAAAATTTCATCGTTTTTTAGCCCCGATATCTCGTAGCAGCCGCTTTGTCGCAATTGATAGGGCGCCGCGCCGCTAATCAAGAAAAAATCCGCCTCGGTCTCAACCTCATCCCGCTCGCTTAAAATCGTAACCGCAAGATCACCAATCTCGCCATAGACGAACTTTATCTCGGCTCTGCTTAACGCGATCACCTTAAATCCATGCTGCCTAAGTAGCCTCACAAGCTCCCCTCGAGGCTCATCACAGGCAAGAATTACGTTTTTGCCGACGGGCTTTTGATAGTCACTATCTAGCGCACCGTCAAAGGCGATATCCTTGGCGCGATACAAAATATCTACGTTTTTAGCGATTTGTAGCGGCTCATCCGCGGAATTTTCTATATAAAAATTTATCTCGGGCGCATAAATTTGCGCTTTTAATTTCGGCGAATTAGCGACGATAAATTCCTCTTTTTTCGCCCCCTCTTCATCGCCGCAAATTTCGATATCGTCGCTTAAGACGACATCCTTTAGCCCCGCGGCGTAAAATCCATGTTCTTTCATAATCTATCCTAAATTGATAATTAGGCGGGTTTTACTCTTATTTTCTAAACAGCTTTTAAATTCTGCACTTAAAGTAAATCGAATTTAAATTAATAATTCTATAGATAAAGCAAAATCAAAGCTTTAAATGATAAAATCGCCTAAATTTTAAGGCATCGGGGTCGCAATGCAACGAATCAAACTACCAAAAATCGACAAAATCGCAAATGCGCAGGAGTTTCAAAACTGCCTCCGCCCGCAAATCATCAAAATCGCGCAAGAGCTCATCCGGCAGGAGCGCGAAAAGGCGCTGCAAGGAGGCGCGGTCGCAAGCGAAAGCGAGATCATCGTGCGCATCAAATCGCGCTACGAAAAATTTCAAAATCTAAGCCTTAAGCCGCTCATTAACGCAACCGGCGTCGTGCTGCACACAAACCTCGGCCGCAGCGTCATCAGCGCCGAAATTTTAGCCCGCGCGCAAAAGATCATCACCTCGTATTCAAATTTAGAATACGACCTATCAGAAGGCGCGCGCGGCAACAGATACGACTACATAGCGCTTTTGTGCAGCGAGCTCTTCGGCGCGCAGGACGCACTCGTGGT
>CAUVFI010000231.1:0-2628 GCA_963551055.1 uncultured Campylobacter sp.
TCAAAAACCACTCGAATTTATCGTCAAACTGATGCGCCAAGATCAAATTTTCATAGCCCCGCTCGCGGCAAATCTCGGCGAAAAACTCGTATCTGGCCGCGCGCGCCTCGTGCTCGAAATTTGACGCGCCCAGACGCACGCTTTTTACGTAGATTTGTTTGTTAAATTTAGCCGCCAGATCTCGTGCCGAGGCGATCTCGTCCTTGCTCTGCGCGCGGACGTTGTAGTCCACGATCGCAAGGTCAAATTTCACACCCGCCTCGTCCAGAATGTAAAAAAGTGCTGTACTATCGACGCCGTGTGAAAATGCAAGCAGATTTTTGCCAGCCCGCAGCAAGGCTAGAATTTTGCTTGGAATTTCGGGCGAGTTTTTCATTGTCCTTGCGAGCTTTTTAGCACTCGCGCAAGCAGTCTATCGCCCGCAAATTCCGTGATTTCGCACTCGTATAGACCGCCTGCTTTTAGATTTTGCACGTAGCTTTCGTTGATTAAAATTTCGCCGTCGATGTCCTTGTCCCACGTAAGAGGCTTGGCGCCGTAAAAAAACTCGCCCTCGCTGCTGGCGCCTTCGATTATTAGGGGTATCTTTTTGCCTACGAGCGCGTGCATGCTGCTATCTATCGCTTCGCGCGTGATTTTTTCGATTTTATTCAGACGGCGACTAATTGTCCGTGCGGAGATCTGCGGCATCGCAAAGCTCGCCGTATCCTCCTCCTTGCTGTAGGCAAAAGCTGAAATTCTATCAAATTTAAACTCCTGCAAAAATGCGCAAAGCTCGTCAAATTCTACGTCTGTTTCGCCTGGGTGTCCGACGATGACGCCCGTGCGCAGAAATGAATTAGGCGCTGCACGCATTAAGCTTAAAAGCTCTTTGATCCGCGCCGCGCCAGCGCCACGCTTCATCAGGCTTAGCATTTTGTCGTTTATGTGCTGAATCGGCATGTCGAAGTAATTCGCGAAAACGGGTGAGCCCACGATCGTGCGGATGAGTCGCTCGTCGGTGCTGGTGGGGTAGAGATACAGCACGCGCGCGACCTTGACGCCCTTTATTTTTTCGATGCGTTTTATCAACGCGACTAGATCTATATCCTGCTCGTGGACTCTTTCGTCGTCCGCGCTCTCGCTGCTAGAGCCCTTACCGCAGGAGAGTCTACTTTGAGCGGAAATTTTATCTCCCGCGCTGCCGCGTGAGCCGTCAGAATTCTGCCCGTCGCGAAAGCCCGCAAAATTTAACTCGCCTTCGGAGCCTTTAAAATTTGATCCGCCCTTGTTACTGCGTCTTAGATCGCGACCATAGCTGCTAGAATCCTGCGCGATAAAGCTAAAATCGTAAAATCCGCGCGCTACCAAGCCGCGCACCTCTGCTTCGATGTCGTCGATGCTGCGGCTTTTTAGGCGACCTTTGAAGCCTGGAATGGCGCAGAAAGAGCATTTTTGATTACAGCCCTCTGAAATTTTAACGTAAGCGTGGTAGTTTGAGCCCGTTATCACGCGCGAAGAAGCAAGCGCGGGACTTTGCAGATAGGTTTGCGGGCTGAATAAATTCTGCTTTTTTAAAATCATCTCATCGATTTTATCGTAGTCGCCGACGCCGCTGAAAATATCGACCTCGGGCAGCTCGCGCATGAGCTCATCCTTGTAGCGCTGCATCAGACAGCCCGTGACGACCAGCAGCGCGCCGCTTTTTTTCTGCTCGCTAAGCTTCAAAATCGTGCGGATACTCTCCTGCTTGGCGCTTGCGATGAAGCCGCAGGTATTTACGATCATCACGTCCGCACTCGCAGGCTCATCCGTGAGCTCGTAGTTTTGCAGACGCCCGAGCATGATCTCGGAGTCGACTAAATTCTTATTGCAGCCTAGAGAAACGAGATGGAGTTTTGCCATTTTACAGCCAGATATTATCGATCAGGCGGGTTGTGCCAACCTTTGCGGCAAGCAAGATTATCGTATCGCCTTGCTTGATCTGCGAAATTTCATTAAATTTATAATCCACGAACGCTATGTAATCGACCGCCAGCGGCTCAAGCACGCTAAGCATCTTTTCGCGGACGATGTTTAGGCTGATCTCGCCTTTTTTAATAAGCGAGCTGGCATTTAGCAAGGAGCGCGAAAGCTTAAGCGCCATAAGCTTGCCCTCCTCGTCCAAATAGGCGTTGCGCGAGCTAAGCGCGAGCCCATCACTTTCGCGCACAATCTCACAAGGGATGATATTTATAGGCATAAAAAAGCTCTTTACCATCTTCTGCACGATGAAAAGCTGCTGGGTGTCCTTTTTGCCCATATAAACGTTGCTAGGACGAGTTAGATTAAAAAACTTATTTAGCACCTTAAGTACGCCGTCGAAGTGCCCGGGGCGCGTTTTGCCTTCTAAAATTTCACTTATTGGCTTAGGTGCTATGATTGCTGGCTCCTCCGTGCCGTAAATTTCATCCGCGGTCGGGATAAAAAGCGCGTTCACATCGAGGCTTTCACAAATTTTAATATCGCCCGCTTCGTTTTTTGGGTAGCTATTTAGATCCTCACCGGGCAAAAACTGTGCCGGATTGAGGAATGCAGAGACGATTACGATGTCTTTTTCGTTCCGCGCTCTTTTTATGAGGCTCGCATGCCCCGCGTGCAAAGCCCCCA
>CAUVFI010000232.1:0-2622 GCA_963551055.1 uncultured Campylobacter sp.
TTTTATCCGCGCCCAAAAACATCAGCGCAAAGCCGTAAAGCACGATCACGGCGCCAGTGTAGACTATGATCTGCACTACGCCCAAAAACTCCGCATCCAGCAAGAAGAAAAATCCGCTCATAAAGACCATGCCGCCAGCCAGCGCGCTAAGGGCGTAAAGGACGTTTTTGCTAAAAACGCTGATGCCGAAAAGCGCCAGGCAAACCGCGCTGAAAAAATAAAATGCAAGCGTTTGTATCATTGCTCCTCCCCCTGCGCTGAGGAATCTTCTGCGCTTTGAGAGGCAGAATTTTCTTTGGAATTCCGCGCCGAATCAAGCGTAGAATTTTCAGCGTCCGCGGTGGAATTCTTTTTGGAATTTGCCTTAGATTTTTTACCTCGCGCGGCGGAACTCCCCGCGTCTTGCATGGCGGAATTTTCTTTGGAATTCTCCGAAGAATCGTCGTTCGTAGCGGAATTATTTTTAAAATTTTCCGTAGAATCGCCGATAGAATTGTCAGCGTGCGGCGCAACGGAATTTTCCTTAGAATTTTTACTTTGCATGGCGGAGCTCTCTTTAGAATTTTCCGCAAAATTTTTACTATCCGTAGCGGAGTCTTCTGCGCATTGAGAGGCGGAATTCTCTTTAGAATTTTCGGCGTCCGCGGCGGAGCTTTCCTTTAAGCTCGCCAGCTTGGTATTTTGTCGCTCGGCTAAAATTTCGCCGCTTAAGCCAGCACCCTTTGAAAATACAATTTTATCGTTAGCGGCGCCCTCTTTTTTAGAGCTTTCCGCGGCGCTGATTTTTAAATTTGAATCCACGCTTTTTAAGCTTGGCTCATCGCTTGCGGCGTCGCTTTTTATATAGGCGTTCGGCGTCATCTTGATCCGCGCGCCTGCGTTTTCATCCAGGCTGCCGTAGCCCGCAAACTCCTGCGCCGCGCCGTTTAAACATAAATTTTCGCCTCGGATCAAAAGATCCTCTTTGAAGCCGTAGTATGCCCGCTGTTCGCTCGCAAGCTCGTACTCGCAGCCGTGCACGATAGCGATCTCGGGGCAGACGTCCGCGCACAGCCCGCAGTAGATGCAGCGCCCTAAATTTATCGAATAGTTATCTACCTTTTTGCGGCCGTCGGCGCCGAGGCTGGTCTCCATCGCGATGCAGTTTGCCACGCAGATCTTCTCGCACAAGCCGCATCCGATGCAGCGCTCGCTACCGCTTTCGAGCAGGCGCATTAGCTTATGCACGCCGCGATATCTAGGCGGCATAACAAATTTTTCCATAGGATACCGAAGCGTGTGCGAGCCGCCGCGCTTAAACATATTTTTTAGCACCACCCACAGCCCCACGAAAAGCTCGCCGTTAAAGGTGCGGGCTAGGAATCTGCGAAACTTATCGCCGCCGGATTTAATAGGGGCTCGTTTGTCGATCTGAGCGTATCTTGCCATCGCGCCCTCCTTAAACGATCGCTAGCGCGGTAATTAGCACGCAAGCAAGAGCTAACGGCATGCAGACTTTCCAGCAAAGCCCCATCAGCTGATCGGGGCGTAGATGCGGCCACGCCGCGCGCGCCCATAGGAAGCAGAAAAACACGAGGCTTGATTTTAATACCATCATAATGCCACCGGGGATAAACCAAAACGCGTTGAATCCGCCCAAAAACAGTAGCGTCGTAGCGACTGAGTAGGTTATGATATTGGCGTATTCGCCGATAAAAAACATACCCCAGCGCATGCCAGAATACGCCGTACCGGCGCCCGCTACGATCTCGGTTTCGTTTTCGGTGAGGCACAGCGGCGTGCGGTTGCACTCGACGAAAGCAGCGATCAGAAATAGCGCGAAGCAGACGGGCTCTTTCCAGATAAACCACTTGTCGATGCCGCCGCTTTGCGCGCTTACGATGTCTATAAGCGAGAGTGAGCCAGTGATCATCACGATAGGGATCAGGCTAAGGCCGTTTATCACCTCAAAGCAGGTGATCTGCAAAAACGCGCGAAACGCGCCTATCGTGCCCCATTTATTGTAGCTCGCAAGCCCTCCGATCAGCAATCCGTAAACGCAGGTACCGCTAGCTCCGAGCAAAAATAAAATTCCCACATTTATATCGCTTAAAATCGGCTGGATGGTTCGCCCGCCGATCGTAAACTCCGGCAGCAGCGGCACTACCGAAAGCGCCACGAAAGCGCCCGTAGCCGATATTATCGGCGCGATTTTGAAAAGAAGCTTATTCGCCCGCGCAGGTATCGCGTCCTCTTTGGTAAAAAGCTTTATCATATCCGCGCCCACCTGCAAAAGCCCCGCAGGCCCGACCATAGAGGGTCCGATCCTGCGCTGCATAAAGGCAAGCACTTTGCGTTCGGCATAGGTCGCAAGCCCTGAGAGCAGCGCGATGACGGCTAAAATCACGAGCGCCTTTAAGACGGTAGCTACGAAATAAAATGCACTATCGCTCATCTGCCCTCTCCTTTGGAATTTGAAATTTTCTCGATTTTTACGCTTGCGTAGCGTGAGGTTTTGAAAAATATCTCGCCGCGCAGCTTCTCGTCAAAATATGGCAGATACGCCCCGCTAAAGCCTGGATCGATCTTTACGCTAGCGACGATTTCGCGCTTTAAGCTTACGAGCTCCTCTGCGCCGCTTTC
>CAUVFI010000233.1:0-2620 GCA_963551055.1 uncultured Campylobacter sp.
AGGCGGGCGTCGATGCGTTTTTGATCGGCGAGCATTTTATGCGCCAAAATGACGTTGGCGCGGCGCTGCGCGAGATAAAGCTCGGCGCGGGCGGCAAAATTTAAATTTGGCTCGTTTGATCGCGCAAGCTTAAATCCGAAGCGAGCGGTTAAATTTAGCGAACGGAGCGAAATTTTAAGGCGGTAAATTTTAAAATTTTGTAGAATTTGACGGACTTTAAATTTATCAGTTCTTTAAATTTTACGACCGCGATTTGACGTGATTTAGTATCGCACGCCGCGTAAGCATCCGTGCTACGCTTTGGCATCGTGAGTTTGTTATTGCGCGCCGTGCGAGCGGCTACGGAGCGAGGTTTAAATTTACGCCTTTCGTTTGTATAGCTTTCCGTCGCATCATGAGCCGGTGCAAAAAGCGCGGGTTGAAATTTAGCTTTACGTTTACGAAGCTTCGCGCGGGCGGGGTTGCGCTTGTAGCATTGAGCGCCAAGAATTGCGCGTCTATCGTAGTGCCTTGTATGCCTAGCGCGCTCTCAAGCCCAGTATTGGCGATTGCGCGGCGCCGTAAATTTAATCACAGCTCGCGACCAAGCCGCCCAGAGGAGCTGCGTGATAACTGCGCAAAGCGAGCTACCACAAAAGCGGACGACGTAGGGCTAGGGCTGCGATACGACGCGATTAAGCCGCAGCTGTATTACGACTGCGCTATGATCGCGCCGCGTTAAATTTTATCGCGTGTCGCGACGGTGCTTGCGGCGCAGGTTTGGCATCGCGTACCGTGCCTGTGAGTGCGTCAAAGTTTTGTTATAATGCGCACGCAAACTGCCCGCGGATTTAATATCGCCCGCCGCCGTGCGCTTTGATCTGCGAAGCGTATGTCGCACCGAAGCGCCTTGCGCAGCCCGAAATTTGTAAAGAGCGCGTACCCCGCGTGCATAACTTTGCGCCGTGCGAGCAAGCGCGAGTCGCGTAAATAAAATTCTATGAAATTTAGAAGTTTTAAATTCCAAATTTCATAGAATTTTGCGAAACGCAAATTTTAAAATTTCATAGAATTTTGGAATTTCGGAAAGGAAAAGAGATGGATTATCTTTGCGCCCCTTGGCGAAGCGAGTATTTTACCGAAAAAAGAAGCGGCTGTCCCTTCTGCGACGCGGCGGCGGATGCGGCGTTTGACGATCGCAACGGCGTGCTTTTTCGCGCGCAGCACTGCTTCGGGGTGATGAACCTCTACCCCTACAGCCCGGGCGCGTTTATGGTCATACCATACGAGCACGCGGATAATATCGAGTGCCTTAGCGACGATGCATGGGCGGAGATGAGCCGCTACGTGCGCGCCGGAGTGGGGATCTTAAAGCGCACGCTGGGCGCAAACGGCGTAAATATCGGCATGAACCTCGGTGCCGCCGCGGGTGCTGGCATAGCCGAGCACGTGCACTATCATCTCGTGCCGCGGTGGCAGCGCGATACGAATTTCATCACGACGATCGCAAACGTCCGCGTAAACGGCGTTTCGTTCGCCCCGCTTTTTGAAAAACTAAAAGCGGCTTACGCGGAAATCAAATTTTAAAAAAGAGGATTGAGATGATTTTAGTTGCAGTAGAAAAAGATGGAAAATGGGGCGTTATAAATCAAAGAGAAGAGGAGATCGCTCCTTGTATTTATAATAAAGTCGAATACTTTCGCGAAGGCTTAGCTCAGGTCAAAAAAGACGGTAAATATGGCTATATAGATAAAACCGGTAAAGAGGTTGTTCCTTGTATTTATGATAGTGTTTGGTACTTTTACGAAGGCTTAGCTTGGGTCAAAAAAGACGGTAAATATGGCTATATAGATAAAACCGGCAAAGAGATCATTCCTTGTATTTATGACGATATTTATTATTTTAGAGAAGGTATAACTAGAGCTATGGTCAAAAAATATTGCCAATGGTGGTTTATAGACAAAACTGGTAAAGAATCTAGTTCATACTGTTATGATGATGCTCGGAGATTTTGCGAGAACTTAATTCTAGTAAAAAAATATAATAAATTTGGCTTCGTGGACGAAAAAACAGGTAAAGAAGTTACTCCTTGTGTTTATGATAAGATTAATGATTTTAAAGAGGATCTAGCTAAAGTTGAGAAAGATGGTAAATACGGTTTTATAGACAAGACTGGTAAAGAAGTTACTCCTTGTATTTATGATCATATTTGTGATTTTAAAGAAGTAGGTTTAGCTTTGATTGATAAGGATGGTAAATACGGTTTTATAGACAAAACTGGCAAAGAAGTTACTCCTTGTATTTATGATGATATTTATGATAGCGATTTTTATACTGTCGGTAATTTTCATGTAGATATAGCTCGTGTAAAAAAAAATGGTAAATGGGGCCTCATAGATAAAACAGGTAAAGAAATCACTCCTTGTGTTTATTGTGTAATTTATGATTCCGGTATCAATGGAGATATAATCCAAACTGAAAAGGATTCTAAATATGGTTTTATAGATAAAGCCGGCAAAGAAGTTGTTCCTTGCATCTATGATAGCGAATATGTTTTTTGCTTTTCTAGAGTTTACGATAACGGTGAGTATAGCTACGTATATAAAAAAGACAAAGAAGGATATGGTTATCATATTTATGG
>CAUVFI010000234.1:0-2616 GCA_963551055.1 uncultured Campylobacter sp.
CTAAATCCGCAGACCTCCTTCGCGCCCAAAGACGCTTACAATCCGTGCGGCAGCTTTAGCAGGCTCGGGATGAGCCTTGAAGCGCTGCAGCGGGCGATCTTGCAAGACGGCGAGTTTTTGCGCGGCATCTCGGGGCTGCATTTTCACGCGCTGTGCGAAGAAAGTGCTGCGAGCCTAGAGCGGGTGCTCGAGGTTTTCGAGGCAAAATTTAGCAAGTATTTCGGAGGTCTAAAGTGGCTAAATTTCGGCGGCGGACATCATATCACGCGCGCAGGCTACGACGTGGAGCTGCTGATAGATCTGATCAAAAAATTTCGCGAAAAATATGGAGTCGAAATTTATCTAGAGCCGGGTGAGGCGGTCGGCTGGGAATGCGGGTATTTGGTCGCTAGCGTGCTTGATATCGTAGAAAACGGTGCTAAAATAGCTATTTTAGATGCCTCTTCTGAAGCGCACATGCCCGATACCGTGCTGATGCCGTATCGTCCTGCGGTGCGCGGTGAGAGCAAGAGCGGTAAATTTAGCTATCGCTTCGGCGGAAATACCTGCCTCGCAGGCGATGTCGTGGGGCTTGAGAGTGGGCAGCCCGAGTATAAATTTGACGCGCCGCTAAACATCGGCGATCGGGTGATTTTCGAAGATCAGATCCACTACACGATCGTGAAAAATACGACCTTTAACGGCATCAAGCTGCCAGATCTCGTCTTGGTAGATGAGCGTGGAGAGGTTTTAATGATCAAAGAATTCGGCTACGACGAGTATGCGAGGCGAAACTAGCGCCGCACTTAATGCAAAAATGTAATTTTGCTTTGTAAGAAAATTTTTTGCAAAAAATGATATAATCGGCTTAAATTTTATATCTAAGGAAATCCATGAAAAGATTGTTTCTCGCGCTTTTCGCCTGTATTTATGCGCAGGCCGAAGAGAAAAAATATGCCGATATTGTGCAGGGAAATAGCGATGTTTGGGGCAATGCAAGGCTTGAAAACATCGATAGCTACGGCAACGGCTTCGGCCCGATTTTTCTGCAATTTCAAGGACATCTGCAAAGCTCGGGCTTTTTTGCTTGGTTGGCTCTTGGTGCGGTTTTGGGCGTAATCATAGCTTTTATTGGGCACTACGCGATCATAGGGCCGAAGCACTTCGATCATCACGCGGGCAAGCCGATCTATGCGTTTAATAAATTTGAACGACTATATCATCTCGTAGCGGCCGTGGCATGGGCGATCTTGGTTCCGACAGGCTTGATTATGATGTTTGGCGAAGAATTCGGCGGCGGCGCTTTCGTGAGGTTTTGTAAAAATGCTCACGGACTGGCTACGATAGCGTTTGCGATTGCCGTTGTGCCTATGCTAGTGACATGGTTTTGGCGTATGCTACCGCGAACTTACGATATCAGATGGATGATGATCGTAGGCGGCTATCTAAGCAAAAAGAAGCGCGCAATCCCTGCGGGTAAATTTAACGCAGGCCAAAAGGCGTGGTTTTGGGTCGCGACTTTAGGCGGTATAGTGATGATAGCGACGGGCGCGTCGATGTTTTTCTTAGACTACGATATCCCTGCGATGAGAAGTGCGCTAGGTATGAGTCAGATCGAAATTTTAAGAGCAAGCGCGATTATTCATAATTTTTTGGGCGCGGTCTGCGCGGTGTTTTTGCTCGTACATATCTACATGGCGGTCTTTGCGATCAGCGGTGCCATCCACTCGATGATCGACGGACACAAGCCGGAGGAGGAAGTTTACGTACTTCACCACTACTGGTATCGCGAGCTGCTCGATAAAGGGCAGATCGCTAAATCGCAATTTGAAGCGAAGTACCCGCGCTTATAACTTGGGTAAATTTTATGCGGGCCTGCTTGCGTGCGGCTCGCATTAGCTTTGAGGTTCAAAGAATTTTTATTTTTAAGGATTACATATGCAACTAGATTGTCGCAATTTAAATTGCCCGGAGCCGCTTTTGCGCACCAAAAAAGCCCTCGGTGAGCTAAAAATCGCAGAGAGTTTAGAAATTTTAGTAAACGACGTAGCGCCTCGTGAAAACATAAAACGCTTTTTGGCTAAAAACGGCTTTGAGGCGAAAATTTCACAAGCGGGCGCCGACACACTTATAAAAACCGTAAAAACGGACGAGCTTAAAGATGAAAGTATCGACGATATTTATTGTGACGTCACGGCGCCAAAAAGAGGCAAGGCGATATTCCTAAACGAGGAGCAGTGCGGAAGCGGCCCGATCGGAAAGAGCTTGCTTGCTAAATTTTTAGGCGCGGCGCTAAGCTTAGACGAAAAGCCAGTAAAGGTCATCTGTGTAAACAACGCCGTGCACATAACCACCAACCGCGGCCACGAATGCTTCGAGGCGATTAAAAAGCTAAACGAAGCGGGAGCTGAAATTTTAAGCTGCGGAAGCTGTCTGGAGAGCTACAAACTAGTCGATAAGCTCGCGATCGGCGAGATTTCAAACGCATACGAAATCATGGACGTCCTATCAAAATACGAAGTAATCAAGCTATGATCTACAGAGATTTTAACCTCACGAAATTTATTGCAGCCGCCGGTTGAGCCGCCAAGCTTGACCCGGCGGGTCTAACCGAAAATCTTGGAAATTTAATCGAGC
>CAUVFI010000235.1:0-2610 GCA_963551055.1 uncultured Campylobacter sp.
ATCTGGCGGATGAGTGCGTCGTGGATCTGCGCGCGGGATTTTACGAAAAATTTTACGAGATGAAGCGCGAATATCTGAGTTTTAGTTTCATCAAAGGCGGCAAGGTGCTGAGCCACTACGCCAAGGCTTGGCGCGGCAAGGTGTTGCGCAAAATAGCTCTGGCAGGCGCTTGCAGCGAGGCTGAGGTACTTGCGCTGCGTTTGAGCGGCGCTTCCGTGCTCGAGATCAAACAGATCGGGCTAAAAAAGGAGGTCGTGCTGGAAATTTCATAAACGCAAAGAAATTCCGTCTGGAGAAATTTACGATAAATTTTGCAGGTCTAATGCGGATTTTTGCGTAAAATTTAGCCTGGAAAATTTGCCGCTAGTTCAAATCCCGCCATATCCAAAGCAATTTTACCGGGAGAAAATTTGCGGGCGGAATTTTATCGCGAGGATTTTGCGGCGACGGCTTTTTGGTCTTTGAGAGGGCTTTGGGCTGCCTTAAACGAGCTTTTGGCGGTGAAATTTCGTCGTAAATTTTTACAAGAAATTCGCGCTCTTTGCGTTTCCGTGCGCTCTGCATAAAATTTTACGGCGATCTTGTTGTGACTTTGCGGCGATTTTTAGAATACGGAGCGCGGAAATTTCGCCGTAGAATTTTGACTGAAATTTTACTGTGCGGAATTTTGCCGTATGAAATTTCGTCGCGATAGAATTTCGTAAAAATTTAATCGAGGCAAAAATACTGCGCTGTAATCTAAACGTAAAATTTTGTCTCAAATTTACCCTAAACCGCCGCAGTCTGGGCGCAGAATATTAAAATCCGCTGCCAAGCCGCAATACGAACAAACGCAGGCGGGCTGATTTGCATAAAATTTCAAGCCGAAATTCCGCTCCTTAAAATCCCGTAAATTTTAAAATTTTGCAAATCGCGCGCTTGAAATTTCAAGCTAAAATCTCGCTTGTAAATTTTCAAGCCAACTCCAGATAAAATTTCAAATCAAAATTTGGGGCATAAATTTCAAGCTGAAATTCTACAATCAAAATCCCTCGCCTCGAAATCTCACAAATCCCCGCTCTCAAAGCCAAAATTCCGCAAATTTATCAAGCTTTAAATTTTAAAGCTATAAACTTCGTCTCAAATTTCAAGGATCAAAATGTTAGAACTCCCCTTTATCGGCGCCGTCGTGGGCTTTATATCGGGCTTTTTCGGTATCGGCGGCGGCACGGTCGTAATGCCCGTGATGATGGCTCTGGAATACGACGTCAAGACCGCCGCCGGCATCTCGGTGATGCAGATGTTCATCGTCTCGCTTTTTGGCTCATATCTGAACTACCGCGCGGGCAAGCTTCGCCTAGATAGCGGCATCGCGGTGGGGCTCGGAGGGCTGTGCGGCGCGAGCATATCGGGCTTCATCGTAAAATACTCGCCAGAAATCGTGCTTGAGATCGGTCTTTTGCTGACGCTTGCGATCTCATTTCTTAAACTCTTTAGCACGAACGTAACAAGCGGCGGCAACGCCGATCCCCACGGCGCGGTGCTGTTTTTCATCGGCTTTGCTATCGGCGCGATCGCGCTTAGCATGGGCGTGGGCGGCGCGGTATTTTTGACGCCGATTTTGGTCGGATTTTTGGGCGTCGATATCAAAAGAGCGGTCTGCATGGGGCTATTTTTCATCGTTTTCGGCTCATTTAGCGCGCTTTTGAGCCTTTCGTACAACGGCCATGTGGATTACGAACGCGGCGCGCTGCTAGCCGTGGGCGGGCTTTTGGGCGTATATTTCGGCACCTCTCAGGCTCGCCGTGCAAAGCGCGAAACTCAGAAAAAATGGCTGCTCGTCCTCTACGTCGTGCTATTTGCGCTAGCGTTAAAAAAGGTGCTGCAGTAGCCGTCTGTTGCAGTAGCGGCGCGAGCGATTTTGCCGCACTACGTTTTGCCCTGCCATCGTTTCGCTACAAGCGCGGTTTAAGCATTCGCGCTGTTTTGCTACGTCGCCTTTTTGCGTCTCGTAGTTTTTTGCTTTGCCGTCCTCTTACACTGCGCGCGCTTAGTCGCTATTTTGCGGCGGCGCGTAAAACGTCGCGTTTCGTCGCGTAAGTAAAATTTTAAAAAGAAATTTCAAAAAGCGCGAGCAAATTTTAAAAGAGAATTTTAACTAGCCGCGTTAAAATAGCGAAGTCGCATATCTTTCGTCCTATGGAGGCTAGAGAGCGAAATAAAATTTACAAATTTTAAAAGGACTTGGATTGACGAACTTGATTTTAGCGGGGCTAGGCGGCTGTGTAGGCGCGATGGCGCGAGTAGGCTTAAGCGGAGTGATTGCGCGCGCAATGGATCGCGCCGGGTTTTGGAGCGCGTTTCCGATCGCTACTTTTTGCGTGAATGCGCTGGGAAGCTTGCTGATAGGGTTTTTACTCGCACTAAATTTAACGCAGAGCCTGCGGGTATTTTTTATCGCAGGCGCGCTGGGCGGCTTCACGACATTTTCTACGTTCAGCTACGATACGTTGCAATTATTGCTGGCGCGAGAATTTGCTATCGGTGTGCTAAACGCGGTCTTAAGCGTATGCGCCTGTATGCTGTTTTGCTACGCTGGGCTGCTTGCGGGCAGAGCGCTTGCAGGCTAGC
>CAUVFI010000236.1:0-2577 GCA_963551055.1 uncultured Campylobacter sp.
CTGGATCTAAACACTAATAATCCTCGCTGTCCAAATCGCTATAATCGTTAAAACCGTCGTCGTCTTCGTAGCTGTAATCATCCTCGTCGTAGTTGTAGTTGTAACTCTCGTCGCCTCCGATTAAATCATCGTCCTCATATTCGTCCTCATCGAACTCTTCGTCTTCGAAGTCATCGAAATCAGCCATTTTGCTCTCCTTTGTCGTTGGAATTTACTTTTGATTTTACGCATTCGCTTGCTATTTCTGGGATATTTTCGATATAAACACTCTGCGATGGGAAGGCAAACGATAGTCCGTTTTGCTCCACGATCTCCATTATTTTAAATAAAACATCCTCTTTGGTTTGGATGAAATTTGCCCATATTACGGTTTTTGTGAAGCAGTAAACTAAAATGTTAATAGACGAATCGCCAAAGCTATCTAACGCCACGAACATAGTGCTTTTATAGCCCGCTAAATCGTCGATAGAGACCATATTTTGTCTATAGCGCATACGAAAATCTTTAGAATTTAATGCCGTATCGGCAGACTGAGCGATACCCGGGTGAGATTTTAGCATCTCTTTGATGTCGTTTACGCACTTTCGCAGTTGCGCCGTGCTCGCGCCGTATTCGACGCCTACGGTAAGCTTTAAATTCCGTCCTACCTTCCTGCGGCTCCAGTTTTTGATATTTTGCGCCATTATGTTGGAATTCGGCACAAAAACAAGAGCGTTGTCAAAGGTTCTTATCGTCGTCTTTCTAAAGCCCGTTTCTACGACGTTTCCTTCTATGTCGCCTAATACAACCCAGTCTCCTTGCGAGAATGAATTATCAAATAATAGCATCACGGATGAGAAGAAATTTGCGATGATGTCCTTAGTCGCAAATGCGATTGCAAGTCCGCCGATTCCAAGCGATGCCATAAGCGCCGAGATGTCAAAGCCTAGACGCTTTAGTACCAAAAGTGCGGCGATGATGATTACGATGACGTATAGAATTTTAACAACCAGATTTATGATGTCTTTTCTGACGCCTTTTTTCGTGATGTTTCCAAGCACGACAATGCCGTAACCATCGATGATTTCGATAATGAGCCATGCCCAAAGTACCACGTAAACGATCGAGAATAAATTTGCAAATTTTATCGGCACAGGCGCCGGATAATAAAAGATACTAAGACAGATATCGACCGAATAAGCGATCAGCAAAATACCCATCGGACGCTTGATAATGCCCACTACTTGCGTTTTTAGAGTTTCGCTATCCAGAGAAAAGCTTTTATTAAAGAATTTAAATACGAAATAGATGATGTTGGCAAGTAGCCTGCGAAGCGAGTAGAAAAATAGCGTAATCAGCGTGATTAGAATGAGCTTGCCGAAATTTACGTGGCTGAGCTTAAACGGAATTTTATCGTTGATATAATCGATCACCGACTTAAAATTTAAGCTGGTAAAAACTACGCTGCTTGCAAGCAGATCGCTATTTCGCGACAGATACGTAAGCACCTCGTCGTAGGTCTGCTTGTCGTTTTTCAAATCGTTGATTTTAGACTCTAAGGCGTCTATCTGCTCTTGACTGCTTAGATTATTTTTCAAATCATTAAGTTTGCTAAAATCCCTAGTTTGGATATTTAGTAGCGTGCTACTTAGCTCGCTTTCAAGAGCACTTCTGCTTGCGCCGTTTACAAACATATCCTCAATTTTCATAAGCGAGGTATAAAAGATCTCTGCCATTTCCATTTTTTCCAAATCCGCGCTTGCATTTACGTATTCGGGAGAGCTCTGCTTTTTGGCGTATTTTTTTAGCGTAGTTTGGATGTTCTTTTTATTTTGCGCATACGACATTATGCTTTCGATATCCATATCCTGCTGCGTAATCGCAAAAGGTAGGCGATCAAAGAGCTTAGCTTTATTGCGATCGATGGCGTCCAGTTCGTTTTTGCTCGCGTTGGCGTCACCGCCGTTAAGCAGGGAGCTGCGTTGTAAATTTAGCTTTTTAATCTCTTTGATTACAGAGATAAGCGTCTCTCCATTAGGAGCTTTTTTCTGTGAAGTCTCCGTTTTGGCGACCTTTTCTGCGATCATATTTATTACTTCGGTTTTATTGCCATCCTCCGCACCGAGCGATTTGGATAAAATTTTAGCGACTTCCTTTTTGATCTCGGTTTTGTTGTTTTCTAAAGTAAGATTTGCCTCTGGAGTAGAAGAATTCGTCTCTACAAAGCTTCCTTCGCCGGTCGTGTTGAGGTCTGCAAACGCTAAAGCGGCGCTAAAAAGACTAATCGTTAAAAAGCTGATTATAGATTTTTTCATAATCCATTCCCTTATTTAATAGCGTAAAATGCGCGCCTTCGTCGTCGTAGTTGAATAGCTCGCCCGTTTCGATGACGTAGTGCCAGCCGTAAATTTTAATCTCGCCGTTTTTGTAGGCGTCTTTAATGCCAGGAAAGCTAAGTAAATTTTGCATGGAATTTATAATATTTAGCCGCTCGGTGATCCACTCGCGCTTGTCGGCGCCGAGATCTTTGAGCTTTTCGACCTCGTCTTTTACAGGCTGCATTAAATTTAGCCAGCGCCTTACGTTTGGAATTTTTTC
>CAUVFI010000237.1:0-2565 GCA_963551055.1 uncultured Campylobacter sp.
GAGGCGGTTTTGATGTGAAGCGTGTTGCTGCCGCCGAAAAGCGAGGGCTCCAAGAAGCTTCGCGCCTGCTCAAAATCATACTCCAAAAAATACAAACTCAAAAAATTTTCCGCGGCGTAAATTTGCTTCAATCGCTGTGCGTAAAGCTCGTTTGAAAAATCGTCTCCGCCGCGCAAAAGTACGAAATTCGGCACTCTACCGCTTGCTATAAGCCCGTCAAATTCTTTTCTATACATCAGATTTTCTTTACCACCCTGCCTAAGATCACTCCGCTAGCGATGTTTGCGTCCGTAAGCTCGACTAGCACGGGCGTTAAAATGTCGCCGGCGAAATTTGAAACTAAAATTTTAGCTCCCTTTAGCTTGTCGTCTAGCTTTGCAGTGACGGAATTTCCGTTTTCGTCGATATAGCAGCGGAATTTTTTGCCCAAATTTTCCGCGGCCCAGCGCGCAAATTTTCGGTCCATAAAATCAAATGCAACCTTATCCGCTTCGCGCTCGAGCTCGTTTAGCCGCACGCACGTAGCGTCGATGTTTAAAAGCAGGTAATTATAAAATTTCTCATCCCCCCTCATCTGCGCCTTTAGCAAGCGGTGCAAAATGAGATCGGAATAGCGCCTGATCGGGCTTGTGAAGTGCGTGTAGTTATCAAATCCGAGTCCGAAATGCCCGCGCGATTCGGATCCGTACTCAGCGCGTTTTTGAGCCTTGATGATGAGCTTATCGACCTCCTCGCGTATCCCCATAGCATCGGCTTGCGCTTGGATTTCGCCGATCATCTTAGCAAGGTTGCTCTGATACGGCGCGTCGATGCCGAACAGCGCCAGATCGTCAAGCAGAGCGTAAATTTTTTTAAGCTCCGCCGAGCCGTGATTTCTAAAAACGCCCCGTTCGATGCGCGCCGCAGCGGCTTTGTTGGCTAGCAGCATACAATCCTCGATGAGTTTGTGCGACGGAGTGTCGGTCTCAAAGCGAGTGGAGTTTATAAAACCGCGCTCATCAAGCGTGATGCGAAGCTCCTTGGTGCGAAAATCAAATCCGCGCTTTAGCCTCGCGCGGCGCAGGCGCTCGCAAATTTCATTAAGCGGCAAGAGCCAGCTTAAAATTTCAGGCTCGCACGCCTTGCGGGTGCGTAAAATTTCATCGACCTCGTCGTAATTAAAGCGGCGTTTTGATCTTATGATCGCTTCGAAAAGCTCCTCTTTTTGCGGGTTTAAATTTTCATCCAAAGCGATTTTAAAAACAAAGGCCAGCCTCGGAAGATTCGGCATCAGCGAGCAGATGTTTTCGCTAAGCTCGCGCGGCAGCATCGGCACGGATCTGTGCGGGAAATAGATCGAAAAGCCGCGAAATTTCGCCTCCTTATCGATCGGCGAGTATTCGCTTACATATTCGCTCACGTCGGCGATCGCGACGTAAAGCGTGCGCTCTTTTACGTCAAAATAGATCGCGTCGTCGAAGTCCTTGGCGTCGATAGGATCGATGGTGCAAAAGGGCAAATGCTGCAAATCCACGCGCTGCGGATACAGCGCTTCGTCCACTTCGCTGCCGAAGCTTGCGGCTTGCTGCTTGCACGCTTCGTTAAATTCGTCGTTTTTATCGTAGATCGCTAAAGAAATTTTCTCATCGACGAAGGGATCGGATAAACTTCCAATCACCTCGGTGATCTCGTTCGTTAGATTATCGATCTTTAAAAGGGTATTCGGCGGCAGTTGCTTTAGTGATTTTTGCGTGGCTTTGAGCGGATTTGCGAGGCCGGTTTTGACGTTTATGCCTAAAATTTCGCGTCCGAAGCTTTTGGTATAAACTACGCTCGTTAAAAACGCGGGCTTGACGCACATCAGCACTTTTGCGTGCAGGCGGGACTTTCTTGAGCTTAAAATTTTTGCTAGGATCAGATCGCCCAGATGCACGCCGCTTAAATATCTGTTTTCGATGATGAGATCAGCTTTGAAGCGGTCGTCGAAGCTTTGCAGATAGCCCGTGCCGTCGCGCGCGATGTCGAGCCTGCCGAAAACATAGCCGTCGTTTAGGTAGAGCTTGCCCTTGTGCGCGCTGATAGCGCCGATATTTAGGAGATTGCGCACGAGCTCCTTTTGCTCGCCGCTAAGATCCTTTTCAAATACGCCCGAGTTAAAGGCGCGCAGGAACTCTCTCATATCGAAATTTCGCCTTTAGCCTCTAAAAACGCCTCTTGCTCGAAGCCGAACTCGACTAGCAAATTTAAAGCGTTGTCGATGCTAAGCTCGTCGAAGTGGTGGTAGATATTGACCGCGGTTTTGGCGATCTTTAGCATCGCGTAGCGGGATTTGTTCTCAAAAGGCGCGTCGTCGGGGGCGTTTGAATACAGCGCATCCTGCGCGATTTGCTCTAGCCCGAAATGCGCGAATAGCGCGTGCGAGACGCTTTCGCGGCTCGTGCCGCTAAATTTCATCTCCACGTCGGTAAAATCCTGCGGGAAGATCGAGCCTTTGATGGCGTGGTAAAATTCCTCCGCCTTGCCCGCCGCACACACCTGCTCGTCGATAAAAACCCGCCCGAACTCCACTAAAATCACGCTTGAGAG
>CAUVFI010000238.1:0-2555 GCA_963551055.1 uncultured Campylobacter sp.
TATTTATTCGGCAACTGGGAGATGTGCTGGATCGGCTTTAACTACGGCAGAGACTTTACGCTAAGCCCACGTCCGGCGCAGTTTCCGATCAATAATTTTGGCTATCCTTACGGCGAAGTGGACGGCAACACGCTTAATTACTACTCGCCGAAAGATTTCAGCTACGATTACAGATCGAAAGAGCTGTAGCGGCTCGCGTTTTGCTATGCGGCACGTCGAACTACTTGAGCTTTTTGAGTAGGTATACAAGAGAGGCTTCCCGCTAGACGACTTTGGGCGGATGTGTAAAAGCGCGCCTAATCTACGTGCTGCCGCGTCTGCATTGGAAAAAAATTCCGCGCCTTGTTTGGCTGGAATTTTAAAATTTCAAGATGAACGGAATCTTAAAATTTTGATAGCGTCTCGAGCGATTTTGTGCGCTCTAAGCGATCTAAATTATGAGCTAAATTTTACGACTAGCGGCGTTAAATTTAGCAGCGTAAAGCATCGCGCTAAAGCCTGATCAAAAGAAAATAGAGCCGCCGCAAAAATTAAAATTCCGCAAAAATATATTCGTTAAAAATCAAGCTCGCGCTCTTAAATTTCAAGGTATAATTACGAGGAAACTTATAAAAATTTAACCGAAGGAGAGACCATGAAAAAATTTCGCTCACTGCTGCTGTGTGCGGCGGCAGCTGCGACTTTGAGCGCCCAGGGTGAGGATAAAGTAGAAAAAATTACTTCGATCGACATCTATATTTCGCCGTTTTATTCGGCTAAGGAGGGCAAGCCCGAATACGTGCATGTTTACGAGCCGATCGACGGTCTGTTGATGAAAAACGACGTGGCGAGCCTAAAAAAGGCGATCAAAATCATCGAAGACGCCCCGGACATGGTAGCTCCGACTACGCTGATGACCGTCGCGGCGCGCGCTTATGATCTGGGGCTTAAGGACGACGCGGTGTTTTGGTTCTACGCGGGCAAAAATCGCTTCCTAACCTTCGCTCGCGTCATCGACATCAAGGACGAGATGTTTCGTGAGACCGAGTCCGCGAATGCGGCGTTTTTACAGCTCGTCGGCAACGTGGTAAATCCATACGCATTCTGCGATCTCGCTAAACAGCGCGATGCGGCGGCACGCGCTAGGGACTGGGTCAAGGCGCACCCGTATAAAGCGATATTTGATGAGAAATTTCCGTCTCGCTTCGCAGATCGCGCCACCGCGCTCAAGGCAGCCGAGGACAAAATGGACGCCGCGCTACTTAGGCAGGACGAGTTTTTCGCAGACCCCGCTAAAAAGGCGGACTTCCTAGCCAAGCGCAAAGCAAATAACGCGGATAAGCGCTTCTGCGATTAGTATCGCCTAATCAGCGGCACTCTTTAAAAACCGGCATTATTTGAAATTTTGAGCTGCCAAAAATTTAGTATTGCATTTTTATCTCCTCAAACGGATCTGCGCGTGAATTTAAAATTTTATTACGTAGAATTTTATCGCTAACGGCACGCAGTGAAGCTTTGATATAAATCAGCTCTAGATCTGTTTAAAATTTAGCAGAAGCTCGCACGCAATTCTATTTCGCATAAATTCTATCGACAACTAACACAAAATCAGATCAAATATTACTAAAATTCCAGCCGTTTGGCGACGTAAAATTTCACCGCTACCGCCTAAAAATCGAAGTTTTTAAATTTAGCCGCGCAGCGAAATTTATCCGTTTTTATATACGAACATTATATAATTATCAAAATTTTTTCCAAGGAGAGAGGATGAAAAAGCTCGCTACGATACTTGCGCTGCTCTGTGCGGCGGCGTTTGCCAAGGAGTATGAGTATATGGTGCAAAGTATGAGCTACAGCTCACTCGGAGAGCGCAAGGAAAGCACGCATCTAAGCTACGACGCGGCGGCGCACAAGCTGGAGCAGATAAGAGATACGAACTCCTCGGACGGCCTAGGCTCTAGCTACAAAGAGATCAGCTACTTTGACGAAAAGGGGGGAATGGTTAAATTTGAAGTATTTAACCTCGATCTTAAAAGCGGCAAGTGGAAAAAAATAGAAGATTACACGGAAAGCGTAAAGGGTAACGTCACGACGCGCGAGAGCAATTCGATAGCGGATGACGGCACGCGCAATGCGAGTAAAACCGTCTCCAGCTACGACGGTAACGCGACCGAAGATGTGCGATATAAGTTTATAAAGGGCAAATGGCAGAAAGATAGCATGAACAGATCCGTAAAAAACGCGTTGGATAAGGAGGAGCTTACGATAAGCTTCAAATGGGACGGCAAGAGCTGGCAGCCCAAAGATAAGACCGAAATTTTCTACGACAGCCTAGGAGAGATGAGCGGATACGTGAGCTACGAGTTTGTAAACGGCGCGTGGCAAAACAGCGAGCGAGAGATGCTTAACGGCGATCGAAACGGCAGCTACGAGCAGATCCGCAGCACTTTCCAAAACGGGGAGTGGCAAAACGCGACGATGAGTAAGCACGAGCTTGATGCCGCGAAGGGCGAGGGGATCGTTACGAGCTTCATCTGGAACGACGAGAAGGGCGCGTGGGATAATATGAGCAAACA
>CAUVFI010000239.1:0-2549 GCA_963551055.1 uncultured Campylobacter sp.
CGCGCGATCAAAGAAAGCGGCGCGCGCGCGGAAATTTCATATTATATCCTGCCGCAGGTTTGGGCGTGGAAGCCGCACAGAGCGGAGAAGCTGAAGGCATTTTGTGACAATCTACTCTCCATCTGGCCTTTTGAGGCAAAATTTTTCGGCGCGGATTGCGAGGAGGATAAAGGCGCTACACCGCAAGAAGCAGAGAGCAAAGACTCTGCGCTACAAGAAACAAAAGATAAAGACGCTGCGCCGAAAGAGGATGCCGCGCGCCCGAGCGAGCAAAGCGCTAAAACCGCAAAGTACTCTTTCGTGGGGCATCCGCTGCTTGATGAGATAAAATTTCAAAAAACAAGCTACGAAAAACGGGGCAAGATCGCCTTTATGCCGGGCTCGCGTAGGGCTGAAATTTCAAGACTGATGCCGATTTTTAGAGCACTTGCGCCTAAATTTGAAAATAGCGAGCGAACCTTAATAATCCCGTCGCATCTGATGGATCAAAGAGATGAAATTTACGGGCCTCTGGACGGCTTTAGCATCGCAAACGATACTCCTGCTACGCTTAAAGATTGCGATTTTGCATTCATCTGCTCGGGTACGGCGACGCTTGAAGCGGCGCTCATCGGCACTCCGTTCGTGCTATGCTACAAGGCTCGCGCGTTTGACGTTTGGCTCGCGCGAAAGCTCGTAAAGCTAAAGCACGTAGGGCTTGCGAATATTATTTTTGATTTTTTGGGCGAGGAACCTCTGCACGAGGAGCTTTTGCAAGGCGAAGTAAGCGCGCAAAACCTACTCGCCGCATACGAGCGCTGCGACGCCGCAAAATTTAAACTTGCGAGCAAGAAGCTGCGAGATTATCTGAAATTCGGCTCCAGCGAAAACGTGGCAAAAATTTTAACGCAGCCTGCGAGCTAAAATTTTAAGGCTAAAGCTTATATAATTTGATAAAAAGAAAGGAAGATTATGACGACAGAACCAATGACGCTTTACGGATATGAAAAGATCACCTCCGAGCTCAAGGAGCTTCAGAGCGTGAAGCTGCCCCACATAGTGCAGCAGATAGACATCGCGCGCGGACACGGCGATCTGAAAGAAAACGCCGAGTACCACGCAGCGCGCGAAGAGCAGGCGTTTCTACTCTCGCGCATCGCTGAGCTTAGCGACATCGTCTCTCGCAGTAAAATCATCGACCCTTCCACTTACGAGCACGATCGCGTAAAATTCGGCTCCACCGTTACCTTTATGGATGTAGAGACCGAGCGGGAGGAGGTTTACACTATCGTAGGCCTTAGCGAGGCGGACATCTCGCGCAAACTTATCAATATCAATACGCCGCTTGCGCGCCAGCTTTTAGGCAAAGCAGAGGGCGATGAGGTTGTGCTTCAGCTACCATCAGGCACGCGCGACGTGGAAATTTTAAGCGTCGAATACAAGCCGATTAAATTTGAGAATTAGCGTGAAAAAAGTAGGCATCATAGGCGTTAGCGGCTATACGGGGCTTGAGCTGATTAAGGCTCTACTTTCCCACCCGAGCTTTGAAATTTTGTATTTGGGCGCTTCGACAGATGGTGAGATAAGTGAAATTTTCCCGCAGCTTCGCGGCGTGTTTGAGATGCGCGTAGAAGCTGCGGACGCTCGCGTTGCGGCGCAAAGATGTGATCTTATTTTCTTGGCGTTGCCACATGGAAAAGCGATGGAATTTGCCCGCGAAATTTTAAAATTTAAAAGCGTCAAGGTAGTCGATCTATCGGCTGATTACCGCCTAAGCCGCGAGCTTTACGAGAAAAATTACACCACGCATTTAGACCCTCGTAATTTAGCCCACGCCGTTTACGGACTGCCCGAGCTAAATCGCGAAAAGATCCGCGCCGCCCGCCTTACGGCAAATCCTGGCTGCTACCCCACCTGCTCCATTTTGGCGCTCGCGCCGTTCGTGCGGCTACTCGATCCTAGTATCGGCGTATTTATCGACGCAAAAAGCGGAGTAAGCGGCGCGGGCAAGGCTCTTAAAACGAGCAGCCATTTCGTAAGCGTAAACGAAAACGCGGGCGCCTACTCGCCGATCTCGCATCGCCACGCAGACGAGATCAAAGAGCAGCTGCAAATTTTAAGAGGCGGCGAATTTAGCACGCTTTTCGTGCCGAATTTGCTGCCGATTACGCGCGGGATGCTGGTTAGCGCGTTCGGCGTGCTGCAAAAGAGCGTGGATGCAGAGGCGGTGCTGCGGGAGTTTTACGCAAATGAACCTTTCGTGCGCGTCCGAAGCGAGCCGGTGAGTATAAAAAACGTCGTAGGGACGCACTTTTGCGATATTTTTGTAAAAACTGCGGGCGATAAAATTTGGATCAACTCGGCGATCGATAATCTTTTGCGCGGAGCTTCGTCACAGGCGATCGCAAACGCAAATTTAATGTGCGGATTTGCCGAAGATACGGCGCTGCCGCGCATCGCGCACGGAATTTAAGCGATGAGCTTTTTGCAAAAGCCGCCACGCGCCGGAGTTTAAATGCAAAATGATCAAATTCAGACGATAAAACCCGGCGCGATCTTTATCGGCGATG
>CAUVFI010000240.1:0-2544 GCA_963551055.1 uncultured Campylobacter sp.
GAGTCAATAAAAGCATAATGTGGGCGATAATCCACGGATTTTTAAGTTGGTTATATGTAATTTATTATTTCCTACTGAGGTAAAATTTCATCGGCGGCGCGCCGTTTTATGCGCTAAATTTTAAAATTTGAAGGATAAAAATGAGCGAAAAAATAAAAATAGCGGTTTTGGGATATGGAAATTTAGGTCGCGGCGTAGAGCTTGCCGCGCGAAATAGCAAGGATTTAGAGCTTTCGGCTGTATTTTCTCGCCGCGAGCCGCACAGCGTGCAAACATGCGGCGCGCCGGTATTTAGCGCAGATGAAATTTTATCGCACAAGGGCAAATTTGACGTTTTGGTGCTTTGCGGCGGCAGCGCGACGGATCTTCCGACGCAGACGCCGGAGTTTGCAAAAGATTTTAACGTCGTCGATAGCTTTGATACGCACGCAAAAATCCCTGAGCACTTCGCCGCGGTAGACGCCGCCGCTAAAAAAGGCGGAAAAGTTGGCATCATCGCCGTAGGCTGGGATCCGGGGCTGTTTTCGCTAAATAGACTGTTTGGCGAGAGCGTGCTAGAAAACGGCAGTAGTTATACGTTTTGGGGCAAAGGCGTAAGCCAAGGTCACTCAGACGCCATCCGCAGGATCGAGGGCGTCGTGGATGCACGCCAATACACCGTGCCGATAGAAAGCGCCTTGGAGCGAGTTCGCGCAGGCGAAAATCCAAAACTTAGCACGCGCGAAAAACACCTGCGCGAGTGCTACGTAGTGGCGCAGGACGGCGCCGATAAAGCGCGCATCGAGCATGAGATAAAAACTATGCCAAATTACTTTGCCGACTACGACACGAGCGTGCATTTCGTAAGTCTTGAAACGCTTAAAAAAGAGCACGGCGGCATCCCTCACGGAGGCTTCGTCTTGCGAAGCGGAGCAACCGGCGAGCGCGGCGAAAATAAGCATCTGATCGAGTTTTCGCTAAAGCTTGATTCAAATCCCGAATTTACCGCAAGCGTGCTCGTTGCCTACGCCCGCGCGGCATATCGTTTGGCGCAAAATGGCGAGCGCGGCGCATTTAGCGTATTTGACATTGCTCCCGCGCTTCTTTCGCCAAAAAGCGCAGATGAGCTAAGGCGCGAAATTTTATAAATTTCTGGGGCGTTTCGGCGGAATTATGAACGAGGAAATCTGAGTGATAAAGATAGAAAATTTAAAGAAATTTTACGGCAAAACCTGCGTGATTGACGATGTGAGCCTGGAGGTGAAACAGGGCGAAATTTTTGCTATCGTCGGCCGCAGCGGCGCGGGTAAAAGCACGCTGCTGCGCTGCATAAACGGGCTTGAGGATTATCAAGAAGGAAGCCTCAAAGTAGAGGGCAGGGAGGTAAGAGAGCTAAGCGCCGCTCAGATCCGCGAGCTGCGCAAAAATATCGGTATGATTTTTCAGCACTTCGCGCTGATGAGCCGCCGCAGCGTCGCGCAAAACGTTGCCACGCCGTTAGCATTTTGGGGCTATTCGAAGGACCACACGAAACGCCGCGTTGCCGAGCTTTTGGAGCTCGTAGGGCTTGCAGATAAAGCAAACGCCTACCCCAGCGAGCTTAGCGGCGGACAGAAGCAGCGCGTGGCGATTGCGCGTGCGCTTGCATTAAGCCCTAAAATTTTGCTTTCCGACGAGGCGACTTCGGCGCTTGATCCCAACACCACCGCTCAAATTTTATCGCTTCTGCGCCGCATCAATCGCGAGTTAGGCATCACGATCGTGCTCGTTACGCATGAGATGGAGGTCGTAAAGGGCATCGCGCAGCGTGCAATCCTGCTTAAGGGCGGGCGCGTGAGCAACTCGGGCGATATCGTATCGCTATTTTTGCACCCGGATGAGAATATGAAGGAGTTTTTGGGCGAGGAGGAGGTGCTGCCCGCAAGCGGTGTGAATATCAGGCTCTTTTTCCCGCCCGCAGTCGCGTTTGACAGCGTGATCACGCACATGGCGCGCACTTTGGAGATAAATTTTAACATCGTCTGGGGCAAGCTTGAGCGCCTTGATAAAAACGTCGTCGGAAGCCTCGTGATCAACGTGGAGCCCGCACACGTCGCGCGCGTGGAGGAGTTTATCAAAAACGCGGGCGTGATCTATGAGATCGTAAGCGAAGATGAGATCAAAAGCTGCGCCGCGATCTAGGTACGATTTCGCGTCCTGTGCGCTTGCGCCGCACTAAATTTAAGGGCTTACGCGGCATAGCGAATTTAAAAGCTCGCGCGATGCCGCAAATTTAAAGACTTGCGCGGCGTTTTAAATTTAATGACCGAGTCGTGGCATTATAAATTTAATCAGTTTCGCCGGCGGTTTAAATTTCTATCTCGTCGCGGTAAAGTAAACTCGGCGATGCGCTGTTGGCGTGCGCCCGCTAGCTTTGATTCGCGTTTAGAATTCGACTAGCCATAGCGAGGCGATTTAAATTTCAGGGATCGCGACCGACCGACCGCATTTAAGCCGCTCCGCGTTTGAAATTACAGGCGTTTAAATTTAAATTTGAATTTTTTCGGAATTTCACACTTACTTCAC
>CAUVFI010000241.1:0-2526 GCA_963551055.1 uncultured Campylobacter sp.
AAAATAGCCGCGCGTAAATTTCCGATATGCATATCGCCGGTGGGCGACGGAGCGAAGCGATACAATTTAGGTCCTTTGGGTTTAAATTTAAGCTGGGATTATACTTTTTACTTCCTAATAAAAAGCAAAAACAAAGCAAAAATAGGCTAATATCGGCGCATTTTATTTAAGGAGACAATATGAGTTTCATTCAGGAATTCAAAGAATTTGCGATGAAAGGAAATGTCATCGATATGGCAGTGGGTGTCGTCATCGGCGGGGCTTTCGGCAAGATCGTAACCTCGCTCGTAAGCGACATTATGATGCCGGTTTTAGGACTTCTTACGGGAGGCATGAATTTTACCGATCTTAAGATCGTGCTAAAAGAAGCGGTGGGGCAGACCCCGGCTGTTACGATAAACTACGGCTCGTTTATCCAAGTAACGGTCGATTTTATAATCATCGCGTTTTGTATATTCTGCGCGATCAAGGCGATCAATAAGCTTAAAAAGCCGGCCGAGCCTGCGCCGGAGCCTGCCGCACCTGCCGAGCCTAGCGAAGAGATTAAACTTCTTACCGAGATAAGAGACCTGCTTAAAAAATAGGTCGCGGCGATGCTTGAGAGAATTCCTTATTTTAAAGCTCTAAGCGCAGCGCAAATCGATCGTTTGGAGCAGATTAGCATCCATAAAAGCTACAAAAAGGGCGAAATTTTATTTTTCGAGGGCGAGCGCTCGCAGTATCTATTAATCCTGCTAAAAGGAATTTTAAAAATCTATAAAACCTCCGCAAAGGGGCGTGAGATCCATATGCGCGAGATCCGCCCCATCTCGCTCGTAGCCGAGATGGTAAATTTCGAAGAGACGAGCTATCCTGCAAGCGGCGTGTTTTCGACAAACGGCGAGGTGCTAAAGATCGATTATGAAAAATTTAAAAACGAGTTTATGAGCGATCCTAAAATTTGCCTGGAGCTTTTAAAATCGATGTCTGAGAAGATCCGCGCGCTAAATGCGGTCTTTGATAATCAAGTCGTGCTTAACTGCGACGGCAAAATCGCTAAGTTTATCAACGAAAATTTTGATATTTTTATGAGCACAAAATACACTAGAATAGCCAAAATTCTAAATGTCACCCCCGAAACATTTTCGCGCACCATCACTAAATTTAAAAAGAGCGGCGCGCTAATTTTAGACGATAAGCAAGAAATCACGGGCTTTGATAAAGATAAGCTGGACGAGTATATCCAAGGCTAGAGTTTGAAAAGCACCTATATTTTTCCGATCGTCGGCACCGTTTTATTTCTGTTTTTTAATCTTTACGTCTACAGATCGATCAGCGCGCGCTTTACGCCATATAAAAATTTCGTGATCTTCCGCCCTGCCTTGAGCTTGCTTTGCGTAGCTTTGGCGATTTTAGATGCGATATTTTTTGTGGGTTTTGGGCTTAATGGAAGCTTTAAAAACGAGCTGCTCTATAAAGCTTGCGTATTTTGCATGGCAGCGTCCTTTTCGCTCTTTTTTATCTGCCTTGCTTACGATGTGCTAAGCGCCGCCGCGCATGTGGTTAAATTTAGCGAAAACAGGCGAAAATTTTTAAAAACCTTTATCGACGTGACCTTCGTAATAATGGCGTTTAGCTATATTTTTAAAGGGCTTTATAACGCGCTAAAGATACCAAAAGTCACCGAGCGCGAAATAAAAATCAAAAACTTAGCTCGCGAGCTAAGCTTCGTCGTCATCTCGGACGTGCATCTAGGCGAGTTTTTGAAAAAGGAATTTTTGCAAGGCGTCGTAGCGCAGATAAACTCGCTAAATTATGACGCGCTACTGATCGTGGGCGATATGTTTGATCTGCGCTCGGATGAGCTCGGGGATATTTTGCAGCCTCTTGAGGCGATAAAAAAGCCCATCTTTTTCGTTACGGGCAACCACGAGTATTACCGCGGCGACGCAAGCGGGCTTATCACGGCAATGCAAAAAGCGGGCGTGCGGGTGCTGCAAAACGAAAGCGTGGAATTTGAGGGGCTAAATTTAATGGGCGTGCACGATCTTAGCGGCTTTCGCTTCGGATATATGCAGCCCGATCTCGGCGCTGCGCTAGCGCAGGCGGATCCCGATAAACCAAAAATTTTACTCGCTCATCAGCCCAAATACGTCGTGGATTTCGTACGCGACGAGGTCGATCTGTGTATCTGCGGACACACGCACGCGGGGCAAATTTTCCCATGGACGCTTTTGGTGCTGCTTAGCCAGAAGTATCTTTACGGGCTGTATAACGACGGGCTGAAGCAAATTTACGTAAGCAGCGGCGTAGGGTTTTGGGGCCCGCCGATAAGGGTCTTTGCGGATGCCGAGATCGCGCTACTTAAGCTTAGAAAGGCATAGATGAGAAGTTTTATTTCGAGGATTTTTGGGGTTATTGCCGCGGTGAAATTCCCTAAATTTATACAAAATTTTATCAACCGCAAATATGTGGAATTTTTCAAAATCGATATGAGCGAATTTGATCCGCCGCAAAGCTACGCGAGCCTAAACGCGCTTTTTACCC
>CAUVFI010000242.1:0-2513 GCA_963551055.1 uncultured Campylobacter sp.
GCCGAAATCATCGAGTTTATCTCGTTGTGGCGCTTATCGAAGGCGATAAATTCTTCAAATGAAAGCGGCAAAAGCTCAAGCCGCTCAAAGCCCGGCAGGACCAACTCTTTATCGCGAGTAGAAATTATAAAGCGCTTTAAATTTAGCCCTCCAGCAAAGCTTTGAAGCGATGAAATTTCAAAATCGGTGCTACTAAAATTATCTAAAAAAAGCGATGAAATTTGCTCGTTTGCCGCTAAAAATTCTTTGATCTCGCGGAAGAAATTCTCGCTCCTGTTTTTTGTGCTGTAGAACTCCGCATTTTTTATGTTGTTTGAGCCGCCTGTGCTTGCGTTTTTTGCGTTTTTTGTATCTGTATTTTTTACGGCGGCGCGATAAATTTCATCTACGCTGGGCATATCCGCGTCTAGCGTAGCTTCTCTAATTATTTCATATTCATTTGCTTCGCTAGCCTTTGTATTGTCCGCACTATTTCTAGCCACAAAAATTGCATCATTCGCTACCGCCTCTTCAAGGCGTAGATCGGCTAAATTCAGGTACAAAATTTCATCTTTTTTAAGCTCTGAAATTTCATTTTTCAGCACGGCGCTTTTGCCGGAATTTAACACTCCATAGATTATGGCTCTAGGCGAGCCGATACCTCTTTTGCGCGGGATAAAAGCCGTAAATTCCGGCGGATTTTCGTAAAAAAATCTCAGATCATTCATGCGAGTATTTTAAAATTTTCCTTATTAAAAGGAAATAAATCTGAAAAATTCTATAAAATTTTTATATCCATTTTAAATTTATCCAAAATTTTTGTATTGAAAATTTTCGGCATCCTAAAAATTTTCGAAATTCTATATATTTTTCCTTATAAAAAGGAAATATTTTAATAAAATTTGGCTATTTTCTTGACAAAGCCGGAGCGCTTTTATATAATGTGCGTCTTTTGTTTGAAACAAAAGGTCGCGCGTTGCGACAAGTTCTTTATTAAGGAAAAGTGATGCAAAAAATTAGGTTAAAACTCAAGGCTTACGATCATCGAGTTTTAGATCGCACAGTTTCGGCTATCGTTGAAGCCGTAAAAAGAACAGGTGCGGACGTCAGAGGTCCCGTGCCGATGCCTACGAAGATTAAACGCTACACCGTTTTAAGATCTCCGCACGTAAATAAAGACTCCAGAGAGCAGTTTGAGATGAAAATTCACGCTCGTATGCTAGACATCGTAGCGGCTACGCCAGATACGGTTGATTCGCTAACTAAGCTTGATTTGGCTCCGGAAGTCAACGTCGAAGTTCACGCGATGGGCAAATAAGGGGTAAAACAATGGAATATATCGTAGAAAAAATAGGTATGAGTAGGACGATCGACACGAGCAGCACGCCCGTGACGCTTTTGCGACTTATCAATACCAAAATTTGCGAAGTTTGCGATGAGAAAAAAGCTATCGTAGCCTACGCAGACGGCAAAGCGCATAACAAAGCTATCGCCGGAATTCAAAAAAAATATAGCCTAAGCAAGGAATTTAATAAATTTGCGACTCTAAGCTTAGAAAATGCCGAGCTTGGCGATCAAAATTTAGATGTTTTGAGCGGAGCGAAGATCGTAAAAGTAAGCTTTAAATCCAAGGGTAAAGGTTATCAGGGCGTTATTAAGCGCCATGGCTTTGCGGGCGGTCCTGCAGCGCACGGTAGCCGCTTCCACCGAAGGCCTGGTTCTATTGGCAACTGCGAGTGGCCAGGTCGCGTTCAGCCTGGTATGAGGATGGCGGGACACACTGGAAACGAAACGATCACTGCTAAAAACGAAGTCGTAAGCTTTGATGCCGAGAACAAAATTTTAGTGCTTAAGGGCTCGGTTCCTGGATTTAACGGCGCAATGGGCAGAATAAGGATAGTAAAATGAGTAAAGTAAGCGTGCTTAACGAAAAACTGGAAAAAGCAAGCGAAATTGAAATCCCTGCGAAATTTTCGGAAGTCAATTCGCACAATCTATATTTGTACGTCAAATCTTACCTTGCTTCGCTTCGTGCAAATACGGCTAACGCTAAAACTCGCGCGGAAGTTAGCGGCGGTGGCAAAAAACCATGGCGACAAAAGGGTCGCGGCGGCGCTAGAGCGGGCTCAACGAGAACCAATGTCTGGGTAGGTGGCGCGGTCGCATTCGGTCCGACTAACGAGCGAAATTACGAGCAGAAGGTCAATAAAAAGCAAAAACGCCTTGCGCTGGAATTTGCTATCAATGAGAAAGCAAACGAGGGTAAAATTTTTATCTTCGACGATTTGGAGCTAAAAAGCGGTAAAACCAAAGATGCGGCAAATTTTATTAAGAAACTGGGCGTTAGAGATGCGCTGATCGTTAAAAGCGAGCTAGATGCACAAACTCTTTTGGCCTATAGAAATCTTAAGAATTGCTATGTCGTCGATGCAAGCGAGGTCAATGCTTACCTAATCGCAGTTTACGGCTCGATCGTATTCGAAAAAGCGGCATTTGAATCAATAGTGAAAGAGGACTAAAATGGCAGATATAAC
>CAUVFI010000243.1:0-2506 GCA_963551055.1 uncultured Campylobacter sp.
CCGCTAAATATCCTAGAACTAAGCCTCCCACAATTGGTACGACAGACGCAACAAATCTATTATTTACGCTAGAAGTCAAGCCTTCCAAAAATGCCTTTGCAATGCAAAACACTATAAAGCCCGGAATAAAAGCGAGAACGGCATTGAAGCCACCACCTATCACGTATACGAGCATACAGACTAAAATAATAGCTACAAGTCCCTCACCCAAACCGCTACCGGCAAGAAAGCCTAGGAAAAAATTCATAATTTATCTTTTAAAAATTTAAGTAGTGCAATTCTCCAAATTTAAATTTAATCGGAGAATTACAAAATTTATCCCCGCCAATAGACGATGGAACATAGGCTACTTAACGTGCTTCATGATCCTATGAAATTGCGGACTATGATCTCGCGCCATAAAAATAGACCCAATGATACCTAACACGCCGATACCCAAGACGATATAAAATAGAGTACCGCTATCCTTGGTAAAAGCCCCTCCAAAGAACAGCCAAAGTATAGAAATAAGAAGCGTCTTTAACCAGGGCCTGCTATAAGAGATCTCCGCCTGGCACCCACCGCATACGATTGCTCCGTATTTGATGTCGTCTTTGCCACAAAATGGGCACATTAAATGATCCGGATGTTCATTCTCTGCCATAATTTCTCCTTTGAAAAAATATAGGTGGAATTATATATATAAGAGCGGGCTTAAATTTTAAAATTTAGAGTTTAAAATAGGGGGAATTTTAGCGGTTTTGTACCGCTAAAATTTAAAGATTTTCGAATGGATTTACGACCACGTCTTTACGATCGACGATGTAAGGTATAAGGGCTGCTTGGCGCGCGCGCTTGATAGCCTTTTCTACCATCTCTTGGTATTTTTTGCTGGTGCCGGTTAAGCGACGCGGCATAATCTTAAAGCGCTCGCTTAGGCAGTGCTTTAGCAGCGCCGTGTCCTTATAATCGATAAATTCGATCTTTGCTTCCGTAAATTTGCAATACTTCCTAGTATATTTTCTCTTATCTGCCATGATTTTTCCTTAATTAAAATGGGATCGTGTCGTTGCCGTCATCGTATTTATCGGCATCGACGTCGACTTCCGGAATCGTGCTTTCGTAACTCTGCTCTTTTTGTTTAGGCGCGTTATAATCGTTTTTTGCGCCTCTTGAATTTGAGTTTTGTCTATTAGCATAGCTATTTCCGCCGCCGTAATTACCGCCGCCGCCATAGCTAGAATTTCCTCCGCCGTAGCCGCCGGAGCTTCCGCCATAATTGCCGCCCTCGTAATTGCCGCCTTGATTATAGCCGCCGCTTCCACCTTGATTGCTTCCTAGCATCTCCATCGTATCTACGCTAATGGAGTGCTTGCTTCGGTTCTGTCCGTTTTGATCCTGCCACTGATCTAGCTTTAAGCGGCCTTCGATCAAAATTTTACTGCCTTTTCGCAAGTATTGGTTTGCGATCTCAGCCGTACGACCGAAAAAATCTATGTCTATAAAGCACGTTTCTTCGCGTTTCTCGCCGTTTGAGCTATTGTATCTGCGCGTGACGGCGATGCCGGTTTTACCTACGGCGGTGCCCGTTTGCAGATATCTAAGCTCGATATCTCGGGTCAAATTACCTACCAAAACTACTTTATTGAACATATTTTATCCTTTATTCGCCCTCTTTGGCTGCTTCTTCAGGCTCTTTTGGCTCTACCGGCGCTTTTGGCTCGCGCTCTTTTTTCGCAGGGCTTAGCTTGATACCTTTGCTTAGCTTATCCCAAGCGGAAATTTCACGCTTAGTCTCATATTTGACGGTCAAAAATCTAATGATATCTTCGTTGATGCGCAGATTTCTAACAAGCTCGGAGATCAAGCTCGGCTCGGCTTTAAAATAGATTACGAAATAAACTCCGCGCTCATATTTGTCGATCTTATAGGCCAGCTTTCTAGCGCCCATTTCGATCACAGAAGCGATCTCTCCGCCGTTTTTGGTTATGATTTCTTTGACGAAATCGACTTTTGTTTTAACTTCATCGTCAGTAAGCGTGGGCTTAACGATGAATAAAACCTCGTAATTTCTCATAAATTCTCCTTATGGATTTTAGCTCGCAAACGGTGCCTGCGGGCAAGGATTTTGCAAAAAATGCGAAGAGATATTACTAAAATTTCACTTAATGTTTGCTTTTTGCCCGAGCGAACTTAGCAGCATGCGCTGCAACCTCAAAAACGACGCGAGCAAAAGCTCGTCCTTCGCCGCATTCTTTTCGCTTTTGAGTTCAAATTCCAAATCGTTTAAGTGAGCGAAAATTTTATAAAACGTCCTCGTAGAAAAGCTGGTGGCATAGCGCTGCATCTGTGCGGCTACGGAAGGGGGCGGCTGATAGCCTAAAACCGCCTTAAAATCAAATCTGCCGTTTATTTTCACGTAAGCGTGAAGTCTAAAAATTCTATAAATAAGGCGGTAGAAATAATTTATCAGCTCCATCTCGTTGTATCCGCCGCCCAGAGCCATTTTGTAAAAATCTACGCGAAA
>CAUVFI010000244.1:0-2505 GCA_963551055.1 uncultured Campylobacter sp.
CTTAAAGACAAGATCGCGCTAAGCTGCGGCGTGGATAAAAACTGCGTCATCGAAAGCCCCGATAGCGCGAGCATCTATCAGATCCCGCTTGCGTTTTTGAAGCAGGATATTTTAACGCCGATCGCGGAGACTCTAAGCTTAAACAAGCTCGAAGTCGATATGAGCAACTGGGACAGCCTCGTTAAGCGTGTCATCGTGCCTACGAACGAAACCACGATCGCCTTCGTCGGCAAATATATCGATCTGAAAGAAAGCTACAAATCCCTCACCGAGGGGATCATCCACGCGGGCGCGACGCTTGATACGCGGATAAATTTAAAATGGATCGACAGTGAAAAAATTGAAGCAAGCAATGTGGATGAAATTTTCCGCGACGTAAACGGAATTTTAGTCGCGGGCGGCTTCGGCTCGCGCGGAGTGGAGGGCAAAATTTTAGCCATAAACTACGCGCGGGTGCATAAGGTGCCGTTTTTGGGCATCTGCCTGGGGATGCAGCTTGCGATGGTGGAGTTTGCGCGCAATGTTTTAAAATTAAAGAACGCTAACTCCTCGGAATTTGACCCGCAGACCGAAGATCCGGTGATCTACCTCATCGACAGCTTCATCGACGCAAGCGGCAAAAAGCAGATCCGCACGCACAAATCCCCTATGGGCGGCACTATGCGGCTGGGCGGCTATGACTGCGACGTCAAAAAAGGCTCGCTTTTGGGTAAAATTTACGGTGAGCAAAAGACCATTCGCGAGCGCCACCGCCACCGCTACGAAGCCAATCCGAAGTACCGCGCCGAGTTTGAAAAGCACGGGCTTATCGTCTGCGGCGAGAGCGACGGGCTTATCGAAGCGATCGAGCTAAAAAACCATCCGTTTTTTCTGGGCGTGCAGTTTCACCCGGAATTTACCAGCCGTTTAGTGCGCCCAAATCCCGCTATTTTGGGCTTTATCGAAGCATCTATAAAAAATGCTAGATAAAAATGAGATAAGGGAAATTTTAAAATCGAGATTTGCGGGCGATCGGCATACTAAAATTTCTGAAATTCCCTTACCCTGCGATCTGAAAGATACCTATAAGGCGGCTTTGCGCATAAAAACTGCCATCGAAGAAAACCAGCGCATAGCCGTAGTCGGCGATTATGACGTCGACGGTATCGTAAGCACCGTCATAATGAGCGATTTTTTCAATCAAATAGGCGCGGAGTACGTTATTAAGATCCCAAACCGCTTCACCGACGGATACGGGCTAAACAGCGAGATCATAGGCGAGCTTGAGGATGTAGATCTCATCATCACCGTAGATAACGGCACCTCCGCGACGGAAGCCGCCGAAATTTGCGCCCAAAAGGGGATCGATCTCATCATCACCGATCATCACATGCCCCCGCCCGTGCTGCCAAGAGCTTATGCGATAATCAATCCGAAGCAGCCTGACTGCACCTTCCCAAATATCGAAATTTGCGGCGCGCAGGTAGCGTGGTATCTCGTAGGCGCGCTAAAAGAAACCCTCGGCGTGAACTACGATATGGCAAGCTCGATGGATATCCTCATCATCGCCATAATCGCCGATATGATGGAGCTGCGCGATATGAACCGCGCGCTTTTGCGCTTCGGCATCAAGCGGCTAAATAGCTCAAACCGCGCCTGCTTCAAGGCGATTAAGGAGCATTATTTCAAAAAACACTTCGAATTTGACGATATCAGCTACACGATCGCGCCACTTATCAACTGCACGGGGCGGATGGACGATGCGACGATGTCGTATAACTTCCTATGCGCCAAAAATATCAGAGAGGCAAACCACTACCTAGAGACGATAAATTCCATCAACAACTCGCGCAAAGAGGAGGAGAAAAGCCTCTACGACGAGATCGTAAAAAGCGTCGATCCGAGCGACAACGTCATCGTCGTGTGGGGTCCGCAGTGGCACGAAGGCATCATCGGCATCGTCGCAAGCCGCCTAAGCAAGACCTACAAAAAGCCCGCGATCGTCTTTAGCGTAAGCGACTCGCGCGCCAAAGGAAGCGCGCGCAGCATCGGTAAATTTGACATTTTAGAGCTGATCTCCTCGCAAAGCGAAATTTTAACGACCTTCGGCGGACACAAGGGCGCTGCGGGCGTAGGGATCGATCCTGCGCTACTTCAGGAGTTTAAGCGGCGCGTAAATGAGCGTATAACGCCCAAGGATCTGAGCGATTTTAGCGCGCAAGACGATCTGCTGGGCGAGCTGGACGCGTCGCAGATAGACTTCGAGCTGCTTGAAATTTTAGAATTTTACGAGCCCTACGGGCAGAAAAATCCGCGCCCGCTCTTTTGCATCAAAGGCGCGCGCGCCCGCAACATCAGAGAGATCGGCAAGGAGGGCAAGCATATCAAAATGGCGCTTGATAAAAACGGCGGCAGCGTCGAGGCGCTGTTTTTCAACTACGACTTTTTGCCGCGCGCGGGCGAGCGAGTGGACGCGATCTTTACGATTAGCAAAAACAACTTCCGCGGCACGATCACGCCCGAGCT
>CAUVFI010000245.1:0-2504 GCA_963551055.1 uncultured Campylobacter sp.
CCGCTCTTTAAGCTAGCTAAGCTTGCGGCACGGGTTTCTGCGAAGGATTTGGTATTAGAGCTTACGCGCGCGCTAGGAGCCGAGGAAGCATCAAATCCTAAATTTAGATAATTGCCGCTTTGATAAATTTTAGGGTTATAGCTTAGACTTACCCCTACATTTAGCGTTGCGTGCATATTGGCTACGTTAGGAGCTATAAGGCTGCCGCTTCCTTGCTTATTGATTAGATGAATCTCGCTGCTTGGATTAATCGGACCGCTTACTCCGCTGATATAAGCCGTGATATTGCTTACGTTGCTTAGATCTGTGTTAGCGGTAGGATCACTTAGATTAAGCACGCTATCGCCTGCTCTAATAGAGCTAGGAAGGAAAAAATTTAGCCTGTCAAAGCCGCTAATATTTTTAGCGCTTAAGGAATTTACTGCCGCAGGAGAGCTATTGCTAGCTCCTATGTTAAGGGTGTTGCCGCCACCGCTTGCGCTTATTACGCCTACATTATGACCGCTGATGAAATTTAACGTATTGTTTGCGCCTGCTGCATGGATATTTTTAGCGTTAAAATTCTTATCCTCCCCCGCTTTGCCTATGTCTATGTTGTTTCCGTTAAGACCGCCGGCACCTAGATACTTCTGTAGCTCATCCGCATCAAAGTCTCCATTTATGCTCTCGTTAGTCTTAATAAGCTTTTGGATATAAAGTTCTTTCTCATCCTCGCTTATATGCATACCGCCTATGTTTCTGCTAAAGGTATTGGCATCTTTTATGACATAGTTTTTATTTAGTTGAGTTACGTAGCCCTTGTCTTTAAAGCGCGGATCATATCCGGTAAATTTACCGCCTCCGCTTTTATAGGCAAGGGTATATTTCTTATTGTCGCCATCTGGATAGCTTGCATTGTTTAAAGCGTTAAATTCGCTTGCCGAGTTTACAAATATATCGGTACCGCTTAGGTCGGTATTGCCGGAGCTGGTTAAGCTTAAAGCTCTTTTGGTACTAGACGAAGCATCGTTTTCTATCTCGCTAAGGGAGGCTAGGTTAAATTCCAATTTATTGAAATTTGCAAAATTCCCTGCATTTAGGCCATTGCCTGAGTTTGAAGATAGGATATTTAGGCTATTGCCAGAATTGCTAGCGTTTGCGCTAGATACTCCGTATATCGTGCCCGCTACGCTGCCGCTTCTGAAATTTACTACGTTGTTGCTGCCGCTAGCGGCTTCTGCTGCGTAGACGTTGCCAGCAACTTGCGTGTTGCCGTTTAAATTTACAGTGTTGAAGGAGGCAGCGCCGCTAGCCTTTCCACCATATACGCTTCCGCCTACGTTTACCGAGTTAAGAGTTATGGTGTTGGAAATCGCGCTGTTTCCCTTGCCGCCTACCGCCATTGCTCCTACGCTGCCGTTGTTTATCGTTACGATATTGGATTTGGCTTCTCCGTTGCTAGTATTGCCGCCGTAAATGCTATTGTGGATTATCGTAGCATTCGTAGTTACGCTATTATCGTGGACGTCCCCGCCTCCGCTACTGCTATGAGTGATGCCCGCATTTACGTACCCCACGTCTATTCCGCTTGCTTCGAAAGTTACGTGGTTATTATAAATTTCTTGCGGGGTAGCGGAATTTGAGTATCCTCCGTCGATCTCACCTATGTTGCTTCCGCCCTTGATCTTGGCGTAGTTATCGTGGATGCTATTGCTTCCGTCCGTAGCGTCGTCTCTGCCCGAGCTTATGTTTTTGCCGCCTAGATTGCCTGCATTCTCCTTTACTATTACGGTGTTTCCTTCATTGCCGAATAGCTCAGTAGCGCCCGCAGCCTTGTTAGAATTTTGATTTTGCATTAGCTCGCTTTGATCGAAGTTGGGGTCTATCCAAGAGCGAGTTAGAGTGCCCTTTTGCATGATTAAATTCTTATTGTTTTCGACTTCGATCGTGGTGCCGGTGATCTGATAGTGATCTTTGTCTGTAATCGTATAAATTTGATTATCTTGCACGGTTTGTGCGGCTCTGGTGATCGTGCCGCCGCCAGAGTTGTGGATCAGATAGTACTTTCCTTCGCCAAGATCTGATTTTATACCCTCTATCTTTGTGCCGTTTAAATTTGTATTGCCGCTAGTGGTTAGAGTAAGAGGCGCATCGGCTTGGGTAGTGGAATATAGATCGTGAAAATTTATAGAGCCGAAATTTTTAATGTCCTTGGCTTTTTTCACGCCGCCGCCGACCCAATTTTCGATATGTAAGGTATTGGTTTTATCCGTAGGCTTATTGCTGCCGTAGATTGTACCGCTTATCGTGCCGCCTCTAAAATTTACGTTGCTATTCTCGACGCTGCCGCTTGTAGCGTAGCCCGCAAAGACGTCTCCTGCTATCGTCGTTCTTTCTTTATTGATATAAACGACCGCGTTTTTGACGCTTCCTGCACGTGCGCCATAGACATTGCCTCCGATGTGTACGCCTTTGTTGGAGTCTGACGCTCCTAGAGTAACTCTATCGCCATCCGATTCGCCTGC
>CAUVFI010000246.1:0-2503 GCA_963551055.1 uncultured Campylobacter sp.
GAGATACAAAACACGCAGATCATCAGCGCCCACTGGATCTTCGTCGAGCGCTCTAAAAAATAGGCCGCATCGCCGCAAATAGCCGCTAAAATCGGCAAAAATAAAAATCCGTAAACCGGGATAAATATCATCGCCATCGCGTACCAATCAGCGTAGATAAAAATATACTGCATGGGCAAAATCACGTAAAAGCACGCCACGAGCGCGATGTGATCGCCTCTGCGGATGTAGATGAGCGACAAAAACTCGCGCAATGCGGCAAAAGATACGAGCAAAAACAAAAATATCACGGCGTTTTTGCCCATATACGTAAACGCAAAAATGACCAAAATCATCGCCCACCAGGCGTTTATGCGCGAGGTCAAATTTGAGATGGTTTTGTTCTCGGCGCCAAATTTCGCCTTTAGGATAAAAGCCACGACGCTAGAGACGACAAGCACCGCGATGAGTCCTAAAAATAGATTTAAGATATGATTTTGCGGGTTCATTTTAGGGCCTTTGGGTTAAATTTGAAGCTAAATTTGACACCTGCTTCGGAGCTCTTCGAGCGAGCCAAATTTGCGAGCGTTTGGTTTGCCGTGCGGACGGTTTGATCGGTTAATTTTTTTACGCGGTTTAAATTTGCGTTTTGGTCAAATTTGATTTGCGGCAAGGCTGGCGTTTTAGCCCGTGTTTCGCGTTCAAATTTGACGCTTTTAGCCGCCGCTTTAGAAGGCTCGCCGTCAAATTTGCCGTAAAAATCGGTCGCAAATTTTCTCTTTTTGCTCGACGGATTTACGGGGCTTAAATTTACCGCCGTCGCCAGAGCCGCCAAATTAGGCTTTCGTTCTGTCATTTTGCGTATCGCTCATCGCTAGTAGCGCGTCCTGCGCCTTTTGTAAAAACTCGCCCTTGCTCTCACCGCCGTAAAATATCTCCTCGCCCACTATCAGCTCGCAAAGCAGCGGAATAGGCACGAAAAAGCCCTTAGGCAGGACGTTTCGCGCATTTTTGATCCATACGGGCACGAACGAGACGGCGGGACACTGCTGCGCCAGGCGGAAAATCCCGCTTTTAAACGGCTGCAGTGCGAGGTCGTCGTCCATCTTGCGCGTGCCTTCGGGAAAGATGATGAGAGAGTGCGTTTTTAGCGCTTTGCTCATTTGCGCTAGCGCTTCTAGCGGATCTTTATGGCGACTGATTAGCACCATATTAAACACGTTTTTAGCAAGAAATCTGCGCACGGGCCCGCTCTCCCAGTACTCCGCCGCCGCGACGGGGCGCACGCGCTTTCTCACGCGGTATGGCAGCGAGACGAAAATCAGCAAAAAATCTCCGTGACTAGCGTGGTTGGCGTAGTAAATTTTAGTACCCTCGCCGATATTGAAAAGCTCCTGGGGTGGCCGCACGCCCGTGATAAATATCGTGATGCGGCAAAGGATAAAATCAAGCGCGGCTGCCAAAAACTCTTTCATCTTGTATCCTTTTTACTCTTTTACTTTTCAAATTCACTTTTTGCGGTGCCCTCAATTTTACGGTTGCGTGCGGCAAATAAGCTTCTCGCCCTCCTTGCCGAAAACGAGCGTTTAGACATAAATTTTTGAGGCGATTAAAGCCGATACGGTTTTAAGTAAGGCCTGCAATTTGCCGCTTTTGCTACTTGCCTTTAATTTCACCGACTTTGATAAAACGCTCGAAATTAACCGAGCGCGTTTTGCGCGCCTAGCGTCTTTTAAAACGTCTAAATTAAGCGGACAAATTCGCCGTGATATTTTATCCTCGCCTCAAAAAATCTCGTAAATTTAAACAAGATCAAATTTATAACGATTGCGTGCCCGCGTCTAGGCGAGCTTAAAACTTTTGCAATTATATCAAATTTAGGCGAATTTACCTTGCGTCGATTTTGGAGATAGATATTAAATTTATCCTCATCCGAGGCGCCTTATTCCCCGCTTTTTAGTCCCATCCTCACGCGGTTTGCGCAAGTAAGCGTGAGTAAAAATATCGCGGCGTAAAGTACCCAGCTAAACCACTCCGGTAGTCGCCCAGATAGCGCATATACTGTACCGATAAGCCCGAATATGAAGGCGCGGTCGCTCTTGCCCATAGGTCCGTCGTATCGCCTGCCGCAACCGTGCACCTGTCCTAGGACGCCCAAAAACTCACTCATAAAAGATAGAAATATAACAAACGCGATAACGCCCCAGTCAAACGGCGCTACGAAGGCAAACGGCAAATAAAGCGCAGCGTCCGAGATGACGTCCGTGGCTTCGTTCAGGTAGCCGCCCAGCGGACTTTTTTGATTAAACTCGCGAGCCAGCATGCCGTCGATGGCATTTAGCGCCATACGCAAAAACATCCAAACGGGCAGCAGAAAGAATAGCGTCGAAACTTCGGCGAATTTTATCAGAAGTCCGCCCAGCAGAACGGAAATGACGCAGGCTGTGATCGTGACTTGATTTGCGCTGACGCCCGCGCCGTAAAGGCGTCTTACTAACGGACGAAGTAAATTTTGAAATTTGGG